>CALZMY010000268.1 GCA_945788675.1 uncultured Gammaproteobacteria bacterium
GGATAACAGGTCACCAACGTTAACTGACGATAACCTTCATCATGCTGCACCGCTGTCGATTCGTGGATCACGCTGGCCGAACTGACAACATATGTGTAGACAGTGCCATCTTCCGTCTCGACAAAAATTTCTTCGCCGGAGCGCAGCGCCTGCAAAAAACCAAAATGGGTATCGCGATGCCCTGCGATCATGCTGTTGCCAACATCACCCGGTAACGGTGACCCAAAACGGTGGCCCGGGCCAAAAGCCAATGTGCGACCGTTATCACCTGCCAGTACCATCTGATCGATGCCTAACCGCGGTACAACCATGCGTGCCACTGGCCAGGTGTCCGCCCATGACCACGGTTTAATCGGTTGTGACTGCTGGATACTTGTTTGCCATGCGTCGTGAATCAACCACTGTGCAAGTTGTGCCTTGGCATAAATATAAGCACCTTCGCTCATCTGCCACACACCGCCGCACACCAACAGTGCCAATAGAAAAAAACGGATGGGCTGTTTAAGCGGCATGATCGACACGTGCCATTTGATTACGTCGCCACACCCACAGCGCCATCAGCAATAACATCACACCGATTATGAGCTGTAGTTGTGCTGGCGTTGCTGACTGCGCATGTCGACCAAATATCTTTGCGTGCACCTGTCCTTTCGGTAAATTTACCGGCACCGCATGACTATCCAACGTCTCATCGACAGGGCGCGATGGTGTCACATCAACGGCTACCAGGCTGGTGTATTTACTGACCAGATGGTGCTGCAATGCAACATTAATCACCTGTGGTTTAATCACCGCCTCTTGTTCGCCATCACGCAACTGATCCATCAGCGCGGCGATTTTATTGCGCGCCCACAACGTAGCAATTCCAGCGCCATTACTCGCCTGTTGAAGTGCCAGGCTGTTCTGCCACTGTTGATTCAGGCGTTGGCCACTCAGCACGACCGACTGATTATTCACCCCGTTATTGATCCGCGTTCTAGCCGTTAATATCAGTGGCTCTCCCTGGTATAGATCAGCGAGACGTTGCGGCCACACCTCCGCAGCAGGGTCATCAAAGGTCGCCTTAACATCGGTCATCACCGCCGTTTCCAGCTTTTGGAACAGCGCTGCCATTTTGCTTTGCACCTCATACACATCGCCAATATAGGTAAAGGTGCCGCGTCCAAACTGCGCCGCCTTGCTCATAAAATGGCTATTGGGGGCCGAGCCAATGCCAATGGTAAACAACCGGCTATTACCGAGCGACTGGTTGATAAACTTAAACAGGGCTGCCTCATTACCCACACTGCCGTCGGTCAGGAATATCACCTGACGTACCGCGGCACTCTCCTCCTGATTCAACAAAGCAGCCTCCAACGCACCGCGTATTTCAGTACCACCATTGGCCTTTAGTGATGCAACATAGCGCTGCGCTGCACGTCGATTTTGCGCCGTCGCCACACGGGCTGCTGAAAATAATTGATCGGTACTGCTATTAAACGCGATGACATTAAATCTATCGCCGGGTTTAAGCCGCTGTAATGCTAACTGTAACGCCGCACGCGCCTGTTCCATTGAAGTGCCATGCATTGAACCTGATGTATCGATAACATAAATCACTTCACGATTGATCTGCTCACTTACTTCTGTACGCTGCGGCGGTAATGCCATCAACAAGTGGTAGCGCTCACCACCTTTCTCTTCGGTGAATAACGCTCCCTTAGGCGCTGTTCCCTGCGCGGGCCACCACTGCAATTCAAAATCTCGCTCGGCGACAACCTGCCCCTCGGCCAGTGTCACAACGGTTTTATTATGCTCAATATTTTTAGTATTTACAGGGTGATAAGTGCTGGCTATACGGTCTAATTTAAAACCGCTATTGAGTACGACCGATAGACGCACCGGGTTTTTTATGGCTGGCAATGCAGACGTCTCCTCTCGCTTTACGCTTCCCGTCCGTGCGGCCTCCTGACTGACGAATGGCGTAATACGTGCAGCATCGGGAACCTGATCTGTATTAGTGGCCCAGCCGTAAGCGCCGAACTGGATCGTTTCATCTTCCTGCATAATGGGATTACCGGGAATATAGCGCGGCGTAATCGCCATCGGAAAGCGTAAACTGAACGCTCCGCTGTCATAACGTAGTGTCTGCTGATATTCAATCTCCACCACGACCGTTTCGCCGGGCGCAATATTTGCCACACTATTTGTAAACAGATTAGGGCGCTCCTGCTCAACCAACGCCGCCTTTTTACCTGCTATCCTTGCCTTGTTATAGATACGTTTCGCATCCTGACGCGTTTTAATCTCACCTTCGATAATACGCTCACCAATTTTTATACGCAGATGGTCTACCGCCGCATTTTCCGGCAGTGGGAAAACATAAATTCCCTCCACCCAGCTATCCTGATTGTTTGTAAACTGCTGTTTGAGTGAAGTACGCGCAATCATGCCTGTTACTTCAATCTCAACATCTGTCGCTAGCGTGGGTGCCTCATGATAACGCTGACTGTTTGCTACCTTGAATAACAGGGAGCCATTTTTTACCTGGCTCAATTCGACCTGCGCCGGAGCGACAGGCTCAATCGCAAGCTCATCTCCATCGGCGTCCGAAATAAAAATGATCACTGCCAGCAAAGCAAGCAATGTTAGCGAAACCCACTTCCAGATTTCGCTCCAGCAATAGATGATGACGATGGTAAGCTCGTCCGTATGGGCCTGTGGCTTATTATTCATTGTTAACCCCTTAATAGTTTGGTCCAGTGCGCCCTCCGTGGCTGCATGGTAACGCCCTGTTTGCACCGGTTTAGCTGGCTAATTTAGCTATTGGCCAGTAGACGCGATAAAGATGGCAATGCAGGATTTGAACGCTGATCAAATGTGGATGAAAAAATGATCAATAATGGCAATGTGATCCAGACACATCACAAACCGCTCAAGGTGTGCTAGTTTATTAAACAGACTAAATTGGACACATGCATGAGCAAAAGAATCACCATTGTTGAGGATGAGGAAGCCATCCGCAAAAACTATGTCGAGGCGCTGCAAAAACAGGGTTATGAAGTAGCAAGCTATGCCAACCGTGAAGCGGCAGAGGAAGGCTTTATGCAACAACTGCCCGACCTGGTGTTACTGGACATTGGCCTCAATGATGAAATCGAAGGCGGCTTTGAGCTGTGCCGTCTGTTACGGCAACAATCACCAACGCTATCGATTATTTTTCTCACCGCCCGCGACAGTGACCTCGACATCGTCTCTGGTCTGCGTCTCGGCGCCGATGATTATCTGACCAAAGACATCAGTCTGATCAATCTCTGTGCCCGAGTCGCTGCATTTTTTCGACGCATCGATGCCCTGCAACAACCCCAGGCCGAAGAACAGGCACTCAAACGTGGTGAGCTATTGCTGGACATGAATCGTTACAGTGTCAGCTGGCGTGGCCATCCGTTAGAACTCAGCCTGACAGAGTTCTGGTTAATCCACTGCCTCGCCAGACACCCCGGCCATGTGAAGAGTCGTGAACAGTTGATGAAGGATGCCCATATCGTTGTCGATGACACCACCATCACATCGCATATCAAGCGCGTGCGAAAAAAATTCACTGAAATAGACAACGCGTTTTCTGCCATCGACAGTGTCTATGGCATGGGCTATCGCTGGTTGGAAAACCAGTCGTAATAATGGGCATCCGTGGCAAACTATTGCTGGCGTCACTCACTCTGTTGATAGTGCCGTGGCTTGGCTACCAGTACATTCAAAACCTTGAGTCCTATCTTCGTACCGCCCATGAAGAGAAATTGATCGACCGCGTCTCAATCATGGCCGCGGTGATGAGTGGCCAGCAACAACTATTCGACAATCACGCCACTGCTTCTACTACGGGCAACACTCAATCACACCTCTATATCCGACCACTCCAGACAGCCATCCAGCTTGATGGTTATATTGATGACTGGCGCCATTACCAAAATAGAGAACAGCCACTAGGAAAAAGTAGCGGAGACCTGTCGGTGCTACAACGCACTGGGCACTATAATGAATTCCTCTATATTGTATTGCGTGTCAAGGATGACAACGTTATCTATCGCTCACCCAAAAGCCTGCGTCTCGACCGCTCTGATCATCTACGTATCAGTATGCTCGATAGCAGTGGACATTTTAGACGTTACCAGGTTACCACTATCACGCCCGGGTGGGTCAGTGCTTACTTGATGCCGGAACGACATAATAATAGTGACTTGTTACCTCTCAAGCCAGAACCCAGGATCAAAGGCGAATGGCAATATAGTAACGACGGTTATACTGTCGAATTACGCATCCCATTTACGATGCTTGGAACAAAATTCGCTATTGCCGTTGCCGATGTTGATGACGCCATCAAGGGTGATGTAAAAAATATCGTCGCTAGTGCTAATACAGAAAATGCCGACGAGCTTGGTTCAATCACTGTCCCCAATCCAAAAATGGAGTCTTTGTTAAATCGCTTGAACAGGACCAATAATCAGATCTGGGTGACCGACACCCATCAACGTGTCATAGGAATGGCAGACGGACTAACAGAGGTCATTGATGATGACCTCAACGAGCAACAGATCCAGAACAGTTCCTCACCATTTTCGATATTGATGAAACTGTTTTATCGCCTGACATTGAAACAACCCAATGATGACTTCACTGATCTACTTTCCTCGGCATCACGGCTGGATAATCCCGCTGTCGCTGCTGCTGTTGCAGGAAACCCGGGCATCTACTGGCGCACTACAGAAGATGAAGATATCAACATCATCACCACCGCCCATCCTGTTTATATAAACGAAAATATTGTCGGCACTATCGCCATCGAAGAGAATAGCAACAGCATTTTAATCTTACAGAATCGTGTCATTGAGGCGATGGCAAACATGAGCATACTCACCTTTCTATTGACCGTCGGTGTGCTACTTGCGTTTGCAACTCGTTTGTCACTACGCATTCATAGACTACGCAATGAAGTCGATGCAAGCATCAGTGATGACGGGAAAGTACAATCGATAAAACTTCACACTAAGTCAGGTGATGAAATCGGTGATCTCGGACGTAGCTTCGCCAGCATGTTGCAGCGCCTCTCACAATACAATCGCTATCTTGAAACCATCTCCAGCAAACTGAGTCACGAGCTCAGGACACCGATTACAATTGTACGTTCTTCGCTCGACAACCTCGATCAGGATAAGCTCGATCCAAAAAGCATTACCTATGTGAAACGCGCCAACGAGGGCATAACACGACTCAACAGTATTCTCACCCGCATGAGTGAAGCGACCCATCTGGAACAAACCATTCTGCATGAAAAACGAGAAATATATTGTGCCAGCAAGGTTATCGAGGCGTGTGCCGACGGCTACCGCCTTGCCTATCCAGAACAGCATTTCGAATATCACTGTAGTGATTCAGCACAGCCAATCAACATTGAAGGCTCACCAGAGTTGCTTGCACAGCTGATGGATAAGCTCGTCGATAATGCGACTGACTTTGCCAGGAAAGATAGCGCTATTACCCTTTCGATTGCGAACACTGACAACAGCCTCTCTATCACTGTTCACAATCAGGGCCCTACCCTGCCTGATGAGATGCGCGCAAGCCTGTTCGATTCGATGGTCTCGGTTCGTCAGCACAAAACTGACGAACCCCATCTTGGGCTTGGTCTTTATATCGTTAGACTGATTACGGAATTTCACGACGCAAAAATTGAAATCCAGAATACCAGTAGCCCAGAAGGTGTTGCCTTTAAGCTTACTATTCCACTAGCCACCACCTAACCTGTTGTCATTACGAGGAACACCGTGACAACGTAATCTCATCACTTGATGGACCTGATACTGTCAGATTGCGTCGCTCTGCTCGCAATGACAAAACCCTTACTTCGCCAGTATCCTC
Source organism: uncultured Gammaproteobacteria bacterium (assembly GCA_945788675.1). Taxonomy (GTDB): domain Bacteria; phylum Pseudomonadota; class Gammaproteobacteria; order SZUA-140; family SZUA-140; genus SZUA-76. Next base: position 5,896 of record CALZMY010000268.1, read on the forward strand.
TTTATCCTAATATCTCCCCGCCATATGGCAAGATTGAAATCCAGAACACCAGTGGCCCAGAAGGTGTTGCCTTTAAGCTTACTATTCCACTAGCCACCACCTAACCTATTGTCATTACGAGGAACACCGTGACGACGTAATCTCATCACTTGATGGGCCAGATACTGTGAGATTGCGTCGCTCTGCTCGTAATGACAAAACCCTTACTTCGCCAGTATCCTCTTTATCCTAATATCTCCGCCATATGACAAGATTGAGATTCAGAATACCAGCAGCCCAGGGGGTGTTACCTTTAAGCTTACTATTCCACTAGCCACCACCTAACCTATTGTCATTACGAGGAACACCGTGACGACGTAATCTCATCACTTGATGGGCCAGATACTGTCAGATTGCGTCGCTCTGCTCGCAATGACTAAATCCTTACTATGAACCTTTCGTTGCCCAAAAGAGCGGTTCTTAGTAGGGTGTGGCACACGTGCCCACCATCAACCAAACGTAACCACAAACGACGACGAGACCCAATTATCCATTTGCGTAGGATGGCGATTTATCCACATCAGCATCCGTACCTCGTAGCTTTGTGGTGGGCACATGTGCCCACCCTACATCTATCCCCGCCACAATTCACCACAATTCAACCCGAATTCATCACAGCTTAACCCCGCCAGTGCCACCCTTTGTTTGTTTAATAGCTCTCAAGCCAGAGCACAAAACAATCCACAAAGGAGCAACATCATGAACAACCAACTACGCTTAATCACTACTATCACACTACCCCTCTTATTCACCATCGGTTGCGCCAGTACCGACAGCAAACCCTTTGCCAGCGTTGCAGACGAAAGTGAAGTCACAGTCACCACTACCCAGAATGACGAGGCCAATGTTAACGAATCAGTAAAACTCGCCATCAATAACATGGACGGCTATCTAAATAGACTTGAGCAAGAACAGGATGCTGATGTTACCAGCGACATCGAACTGCAACTAGAAACCGCCCCAACTGAGGAGATCACGGATATGACCGTATTGATTGTTGAAGAAGGAATGAATCTTGATGATATTTCAGAAACACTAACGGCTACTGAATCTGAAGAGATTGATCAACTCATCGAAGCAGAAAGCACAGACATACCAGCACCCGATCAGACAAAGTTCTTTTTTGGCTTTAACAAAACTCAACCCAATAATGCAGATACTGAAGTCCTAAAACAACATGCAGCCTATCTTCTGAAGAACCCAAACGTGGTGCTTGTTATCAATGGCCATGCAGACAATCGTGGTAATAAACAGTACAACCAGTACCTGAGTGAACTACGTGCTGAAAAAATATCAGCCATCTTAATGAAGGCGGGTGTCCCAGAGAGTCAACTACGCGTCGCTGGCATGGGCGACAATGTTCCGATGGTGGCGGCTATTAACTGGGGTGAGAACCGTCGTGTTGAACTGCTGTATCGGGATGCCTTGATGCTTAGCAGTCAGTAGAATTCGCCAGCCTTAGGGGTCCCGTTTTTCTCCTCATACCTCTAAGTTTGCGGATCAGCCCCGGCTATTTTAGTCGGGACTGTTTTTATATGTAGCCTGGGTTGAGCTTTTAGCGAAATCCAGATAGAGGTACTAGCCTGTAATTTTACAC
>CALZMY010000269.1 GCA_945788675.1 uncultured Gammaproteobacteria bacterium
CACGTGTGCGTCAACACGCCAGCATAGAAACCAGTGGCTGGCCCTACCATCAGCGCGGCGTTGTCACGACAGTACGCACCGAGCTGCCACATCAGGAGACTGCGTGGCAGCGCTTTATGCCCACAGGCCCACTCGCCTTCCTGCCACTCAATAACGGTTGCTGCTCGATTGTCTGGTCGACCACACCAGAGAACGCGGATGAACTGCTGGCACTATGCGACGATGATTTTCTCACAGCGCTATCGCACGCCTCCGAACAGCGCCTCGGTAACGTGATTGAAGTCGGACCACGCGCTGCATTCCCACTCAATCGTCAACACGCCAAAACCTACATCGGTAACCACCTGGCATTGATCGGTGACGCCGCCCACACCATCCATCCCCTCGCCGGACAGGGGGTCAACCTCGGCCTGCTCGACGCCACCGCACTCGCTGAAGTGTTACTCGATGCGCACATCAAAGGCAAAGAGATCGGCGCGACTCACGTACTACGCCGCTATGAACGCTGGCGTAAAGGCGACAACCTCATCATGATGAGCGCAATGGACGGCTTCAAAAAACTCTTTGGCAGTGAGGCACTACCACTCAAATGGCTGCGCAACGAAGGACTCTCGATCACCGACAAACTTCCACCGCTAAAGAATCAGATTATGCTGCATGCCATGGGATATAAAGGGGATTTACCAACCCTGGCACGCTACGCCACAACTTAATCAACATATATCAACTGGGTAGAAACCAGGCCAGTCTAATCGCTTCTTTGAAAACCGCAATTTAAACGCTACTTTGCTACTACACCCTGGCTAGCGATGGATAACTGAACGATTCCAAATTTTCCATCGGTCATCCAGTCGTCAGGCAGATTACAGGATGCTAGATACTCAGGGTCTGCACCGACCAGAAGCTCAGACTTCAGTACTCTAAGGATAAGGCAATTAGACGGAAAATAAGCTACCGTATTACTGAGGGGCATTGAGATTGGCCAGTGCCGATCCTCGACAAGCCGTCGATAATTGGCATCACCCTTTACAATAACAAGATCGCTTGCTTTAAATGCGCTTGACAGGTCATCTGGCATATCCTGAAAGAATAAAGGTAGCGTCCAGAAATCATGATGACATAACTCGAGCCGTCCCTGATCAATAAACAACTCAAGCTTGTTCGCCCACTGCATCACCTCGGACGATATATTACTTTTTAAGCAATCCAGGGTGAATTGTATATCTGTCATTGTGGCATCAGAAACAAATATGGGATAAGCCTTACAATGAAGATAAACAGACTTTACCAGATCAGATTCAAGCAGGTAGCAAACCAAAGCCAGGTCTGCTAACAACTCAGCACCACTATTATCCAGAATCACATCCAGTCGATTAAGACGTTTCTTTTCTCTTATAAATCGCGAAAACCCTGGAAGATCGTTAATAAGCAGCGAACTTGACTCACTGCCGACAATACCATAATTTTCAATCTCGACATCTCGAGGCAACTGGCTAAGATCGGCACGATTTGACCAAAGTGTTGCTGATAAAAAAAACTCCAGATATTTTAGCGGGTCTTGACGCGAGCTCCGAGACGCCTCAAGCACATCAGCATAATCTTTTGCATGCAGTACCGCCGCATATAATTCGCGCTCTTTTTGTACTTTATAAGGATCAATGGCATTATCTGAACATGTACTGAAATAACTTATTGCCTCAAGTACTCGCCTGTAAAAATACATTTCCACAAAAAAGAAAGGCACGTCAAACCACTTTTTACCAAGATATGGTGCTACGTAGTTATTCCACTGAGCGCTATCTATATCATTATTGCCACCAAGCGCTCTAATTTCGCCCGTTGCTATTTCAGCAGATAACTTTCGAAGGTTTTCTACCTCATGAGGCTTAAGGTTGTTATCTATTATGATCTGATCGATGATATGAGGAAGGCGATTGTCTAATGTATAACTAGCAAACGAATCAGCATCACATCCCATAATTTCAGGAGGGAGAACGTTGTCATTAAAGCCGGAGCGTTTCATCAATATTTTACTGGAATATACTTTTAGAATACCCAGGCAATATTAGCACAACGCGCCATCATTGACGTCAAAGAAGAACTCAGCATGGTTATGATTTTTTCATGGCGCTTACTACTGCCACCACTTTCAAACATATCACAACAAGTGTTACCGCAGATAACGTAAAAAAGAACGCCATTGCAAGACCGGGTTCCGGCCAGTTTATTTTCCAGGAAAAATAGAGCCACGTTGATGCGATGGTCCCCGGAATTGACATACTAACAATTCGGCCCAATACACTCGCCATAACATTTCCACCAGGATAGTTTTTATCTACTTCTTTTCCTGAGACCTTTTTATGATGATCTATTGACGTATACGCTGCGTACATTCCTAAAAATGCAAAAAAAGCAATCAAAAAACCTAACACAGGAATGGCATCAAGTAGAACATTCATAATACGCTGGCTCTCTTCCCCGATAGTCGTGCTATCTGACTTTGCTAACAATGCCAATGTAGCGAAGAGAAACCCCTGAATCGTCAACATCCATGTCATTCGATGATTTATGAGTGCTTCTTCATGAGCTATCTGTTTTCCTAGATGAACTCTTGCCTGCTCTTCATCATAATTTTTTGTGGGCTGAACTTCATCCACGTGAATACTCTCTCCTCGTTTATTTATACAGTTTATAAGCTTCGATACTAAGTTAGTCATTGCCCATTATCACATCCCAACTTAAATACAAATATATCAAGAATGATTATTCTCGAAGTATAAATGTCCATAATAGAAAAATGAAGCCATCCGCCATCAGCGCTAACTATTGTTTAACTAGCCTCCCTATGCCTGGCCTGTCGACTCTCCAGGCTGCGCTTCGTTGGTTTTCTTTGTTGCTGACTCTGCTGCTCAATCAAAAATGCAGGCACTGAACTCAAACCCGATGCCTGATGATCCCGCCTCAACATACCAGTCGCTTCTTCATTACTGATACCTGCTGTCTGCGTCAGGTAACGATGCAATAACTCAAACAGTCGCTTCAGTGCCAGGCGGTGAGTCTGTCCTGTCTCTGCAAACAACCAGTCACTGAGTTGAATAAAACCTTCAAAGGGGTTATCTGCCAGCACCAGGACCATCGTCTTTTTAAAGCGCCCGGAGTTACTGATCATTTCCCAATAACGCGCAAAGCGATTGAGGCGCTGCATGGTGAGAAAATCAATACGACTGGTACTGAGAATATTGTATGGTGGATTGGGATTATAGCGCATCTGGTATTCAGCCGTGTGACGAACCAATGGAGTGCCACGCAATCTTTTAAGGATCCCCACCTGTATCTCGTGCGGATTAAGTGCGACGAGCCGGTTAAAGCCCTGCGCAAAACTTGCGACATCTTCACCCGGTAGACCGATGATCAAATCGGCATGGATATGTGCGTTGCTGTGATTGCGAATCCAGCCAAGGTTCTCCGCGCTCTTTTCGTTATCTTGTTTACGACTGATCAGTGCCTGCACCTCAGGGTTAAAACTCTGGATACCAATCTCGAACTGTAATGCCCCTTCGGGAAAACGCTGCATCATCTCTTTCAATGCCTCGGGTAGATGATCGGGGATCAACTCAAAGTGCAGAAAAAGGTCATCACTCATACGTTCAAGAAAGAACTCCATGATACGAATGCTATCTTTGATCTTAAGATTGAAGGTACGATCGATAAACTTGAAATGGCGCGCGCCGCGATCGTAAAGAATTTTCATCTCATCAAGAAATAGTTGCTGGTCGAATGCCCTGGCGCTCTTATCGAGCGCCGAAAGACAGAATTCACATTTGAATGGACAGCCTCGTGAGGCCTCAACATAGATCAGGCGATTGGCGATATCCTCATCGTTATAGAGTCGATATGGAAGAGTCAGTTCTGACAACTTGAAAGGGATGGCGTTGATGACCTTTCGTAATGGCGGTCTGTCTGCGAGCAATTCACGACACAACTCGGCAAACTCAAGATCGGCAGTGCCACAGATCACGTAATCCGCGAGCTCAACAACCGTCTGCTGCTCATGTTCGAAACTGACTTCAGGGCCACCCAACACAATAATCGTCTCCGGGCTTACCTGCTTCAATAATGCCACCAGCTGTGTGGTCTGCTCTATATTCCAGATATAGACGCTAAGCCCGATAATACGTGGCCGTTCCTGCAGTAATTTTTCGGCAACATCAATAGGCCGTGCATCAATGATGAATTCACGTATTGCGGTATCGGGTTGCAGCTCTCCCATATTGGCCAGTAAATAACGCAGACCAAGAGAGGAGTGGAAATAGCGTGCATTGAGCGTTGCGAGGATAATCGATGTCATGGCACTATTGTGCCATTTTTTTCTCTTTTTTGACCGCTTAGTCAGGTGAAATCCGGTTTATTTCATCTAGCGTGGCATTAAAACAACATTCAAGTGACGGTAATTTTTGCTGGATCAGCTCGAGCTCTTCCTCTCTCTCCAGTAACTCGCATTCCTCTACCAGCGACGCAAACTGGATCGAAGCCATCGACAGACAACTCCCCTTGAGAAAGTGAAGTATTTCCTTCGTCTCCTCCCTGTTTTTTGCTATAAGTGCATCTTTAAGCTGACTTAGCTTTGTATTGGAGTTATTTATAAATGACACCTTCAAATCTTTAAAGCCCTTCCCCATCAGATCAACCAGTGACTGTATTTCAGCGCTATCAACAATTACATCGCTTGCATCCTTTTTTGATAACACCTCAACTTCAACATCTTCATGATGAGATCCCCCATCGGGTACTTCTTTTATCCATTTTTCCAGCACACTTACTAAAGCCTGTTGATCAATCGGCTTCGCCAAAAAATCATCCATGCCAACAGCAAGACACGCATCGCGATCACTTTCCATTGCATTTGCCGTTAGCGCAACAATCGGAACTCCCTGATAAGGCTTACCGCCGTTTCGAATGATTCTGGTAGCTTCATAGCCGTTCAGTTCTGGCATTTGACAATCCATAAATACAATATTGAACACCTGGTTTTCCAGTCGATAGAGTGCTTCATACCCATTGTTCGCAAGTTCGCACTCAAGTCCAGTTTTTTTGAGCATTAACTCAATCACCTTTTGATTGACCTGGTTATCCTCAACCACAAGCGCCTTGCCTTCAAGCTTACTTTCAGCTGTCAAAACTTCAGACGTCGGCCGAAGGGTGATACAATCCTGTTGAATGTCTTTCTTTTCAGCTAATGGGAGTTTGAGGTCTATCCAGAAAGTGGAACCCTTCCCGTACTCGCTTTCAACGCCAATTTCACCATCCATTAACTCAATAAGCTGTTTACAAATTACGAGCCCCAGCCCTGTTCCTCCGTGCGTACCAGCTATCGAACTATCACTCTGCGCAAAAGGATTAAAAAGCCTGTCAATATTTTGCTTTCGAATCCCGATACCCATATCACTTACTGAGATGTAAAAATATTCACCCTCTTCTGTATCACGCGTTTCAACTTTTATCTTGATCACTCCGTGCGGTGTAAATTTGATTGCATTACCAACTAGATTGAGCATAACCTGCCTAATGCGCCCTGAATCTCCGACGACAAACCTTGTTAAGTGCTTATCACAAACAAGCTCAATGGAAACACCCTTGGCAGCTGCCTGAGGCGTAAGAAGCTCAGCAACTCCGTTGATGAGCTGAACAATGTCAAAGGGAGCTAAATTCAGTTCAAACCTGCCAGCCTCCATCTTTGAAACATCGAGGATGTCATTAATCAAATGAACCAGCGCCTTCCCTGACTGAATAATTGTACTAGTAAGACTCCGCTGCTTTGCATCAAGCGTGGTTTTCTGTAGCAGTTGCGACATACCAATCACACCGTTCATTGGCGTTCTAATTTCATGACTCATGGTCGCAAGAAATGAGCTTTTTTCAGCCGCAGTCTTTTCAGCCCGATTCTTTTCGATCTCCAGTTCCTGAGTACGCTCATAAATAAGCACTTCGAGATTTTCACTATGTTGCTTAAGTTCTAAATGCAAATTATGGGATTCTAGTCCACTAGCACAGTTCATCAACACAACTGACAATAACGAGAGGGTGCCTTCATCAACCGCTGCACCAGGTACAACACGACCAACAAACATGCCTATGGTACGATTACGTGTGGCGATAACATGCAATACGTGAGTATCCTCACCATGCTGCACTACAGCACGATTCTGATTTAACGCCCATGAAAA
>CALZMY010000270.1 GCA_945788675.1 uncultured Gammaproteobacteria bacterium
CGCTGTGCGGAGCGCACTGCCTGTTGTGAAGTGCAATCGATCAGATCTGCAATCGCTTCGGCCTGTGCCAAATCGAGTTTGTCATTGAGATAAGCGCGCTCTGAAAACTCACCCGGTCGCGCCAGGCGTGCACCAAGTTCAATCACCCGCTGTAACAGCATATCTAAAACAACAGGGCCGCCATGCCCTTGAAGCTCTAAAACATCTTCGCCGGTAAAAGAGTGCGGGGTTACAAACAGCAGTGCGATGCCTGCATCGATCACTTCACCATTGGCAGCAATGAAATTTAGATAGTCTGCTCGTCTTGGCGCAGGGCGCTTGCCCAGTATCTGCTCTGCAATCGTAATCGAGTTTTTCCCAGAGACTCGCACAATACCAACACCACCGCGCCCTGGCGCCGTTGCGATTGCAGCGATTGTGTCACTCTCATTTAACATTGTGCTTATTCTAGGCTGTATTGTTATCAAGAAAAAAGGGCTGCCCGTTTGGACAACCCTTTAAATTTACTCGCTGGCCTCTAGCGCCTTGGGCGGTGGCTTAGGTTTATCTTTCGATTTATTACCTTTGCCTTTTTTCTTTTTATCATCTTCATCGTCTATACCCATGTCGATGCGGCGCGTGATATACCACTGCTGCAGGATCGACAGGATTGCGTTGACCACCCAGTAAAGCACCAGCCCTGATGGGAAGAATGCAAAAAAGAGGGTGAAGACAAATGGCAGTGCCGCCATAATCTTCGCCTGCATTGGATCGGGTGGCTTTGGATTCAGCTGTTGCTGAATGTACATCGTTAAACCCATCAACAACGGCAACACGTAGAATGGGTCCTTAGTGGACAGATCATCGAGCCACAGGATAAAGGTTGCCTGGCGCAGCTCGACACTTTCCAGCAGAACCCAGTAGAGGGCGATGAAGACCGGGATCTGCACCAGCATTGGCAGACAGCCACCCATCGGGTTGATCTTCTCTTTCTTGTAGAGTTCCATCATCGCCTGACTCATGCGCTGGCGATCATCAATATAGCGCTCACGGATCGCGGTGATCTTGGGCGTCACCTTGCGCATGTTAGCCATCGAACGATAACTCTTTTCTGAAAGCTTGTAGAAAACCAGTTTGATCACCAGTGTCACACCAATGATCGCCCAGCCCCAGTTACCGACAAGATCATGGAAGAACTTAAGCAACCAGAAAAGTGGCTCAGCGATCAGGGTGAGAATGCCGTAATCAACGGTGAGTACCAGCCCTTCAGCGACTGGCTCCAGGCGCTCCTGCGTCTTGGAACCAATATAAAGACCACTCGAAAATGTATTGGTGGCGCCATCTTCAACCTGGACCTCAGGGGAGACCAGACCTAGTGTATAGCGACCGTCATCCAGTGCTTTACTATAGTAATGGTTGGTTTCATCTTTAACAGGAACCCAGGCACCCAGAAAGTAATGCTGGATAATGGCGGCCCAACCCCCATTTATGTCACGGGCAAGATTGGCATCTTCCATGTCGCTGAAGTGAATTTTTTCATAGCGCTCTTCTTCACTATAAATGACACCACCGGTATAGGTGTGAATAAAAAATGAGCTTTCACTATCAGCAGCGGCGGTACGTTGTAACTGTCGATACTGGTGGCCGCGCCATGGCTGGCCACTATTGTTAATGATCTGATGATCAACTTCGATCAAAAAACTATCACGATGGAAGGTGTAGGTTTTAATAACAGTGACGCCATCATCGCTTTCCCAGCGCAACGGGATCTTAAGCTCATCGGTTGTACTTGAAAGCGTGTAGTCCTGCTGCTCTGCTTGATAGATCGCATGGTGATCCGGCGCTGAGCTACCTGACAATAATCCACTTTGAGCGATAAAGAGTCTAAAGCCTTTATCTTCCATTAATCGGAATGGGATATCGGGTGTACTAGCCGCCACAGGGTAAGTCAGTAGATCAACTTTGCGTATATCACCACCGACGGTATCGATCTCAATATCATAGAGATCTGTCAGTACATGGATACGCTTATCAGAGTTAAGCACCTGACTCATCGGTGCAACGTCTGCTGTGGCAACTGCAGGTACAGACGATATTTGCGGTCTGTCCTGCTGCGTTACTTCGCTCTGTGGAACTAGCGGCTGCTGGCCCCCGCCTTGTTCAGGCAGTGAAGATGTCACAGGTGCAACAGTTGGTGTTGCCTTGGGCTTAACGTAATCCTCCTGCCATGCCTGCCACAGCAGTAGCAGTACAAACGAGAGTCCAAAAAAGAGGATTGTTCTTTGATTATCCATTTATATTTGTCATTCTTCGTTTGATGCGCTATTTGTTTCTGCCAGGTTTAACATATTGTAAAAAGTTGTTATCCGAGCACTATTTAGAATTTTTACTATCTGGCACCAGATCTATACCACCTTCATGCCAGGGGTGGCATCGGCAGATACGACGTAGTGACATCCACCCACCTCTCATCGCACCAAACCGGGTGATCGCCTCTTGCGCATAGCACGAGCAGGTAGGGTAATAGCGACAATTGCTGCCAAACAACGGACTGAGGCAGTAACGATAGAATCTTATTGGTATTAAAAGTACTACCTTCATGCTGACAATGTTGTCCAGAGTTTATCCAGGGCGCTATCCAAACGGGCGTTACCTTTTCCGGCCAGTCCAGGGCGAGCAATGACGAGCACATCATAGCCACCCATTCGATTTTTTTCCTGTCTGAATCGCTCTCTTACAATTCGCTTAAAACGATTTCGCTCTACTGCTAGTTTCGAGCACTTCCTGGAAACTATTAAACCAAGTCTGGGATACCCCAGGCCGTTTTCACGAACAAGTAACGTATGATCTCTACTTGGTATCTTGCGCGCTTTCTGGAAAACAAACTGAAACTCTTGTGGTTTCGTCAGTCTGAAATCTCGGCAAAATTTATTAGATGTCAGCTTTAATAACCTGATTATTATTTTTTAATTACTTTATTATCAAGCGCTTAAACGAAGGCGGCCTTTAGCTCGTCTTCTTCTGATAACTGCTCGGCCAGCGGCGGTGCTCATGCGTGCACGAAAACCATGGGTGCGCTTACGTTTAATATTACTTGGCTGAAATGTACGTTTCATCTGTGTGTCGTCCGTTAAAATCGATTAAAACCAGAAAGCTGCTTGGTCAGGCAGTAAAATAAAGCAGGGAAGAATACCTATTTACCTACCGTAGTGTCAATAAATATGATTTTAGTCACTCAGTCGCAGTGCTACTGGTCTCATCTCTGGAAGAGGTATAGAATCGCTTTCTCAGATATCACCCTTACCTAATTTGCTGGAGTTATTTAGTGCCGTTATCGCTTTGGGAAAAGTGCCTGGATCACCTTGAAAGCGACCTCTCTGCACAACAGTTCAATACCTGGATTCGTCCATTACATGCTGTTGAAAACAAAGGGACACTGCTTATTCTGGCACCAAATCGCTTTGTCCTCGACTGGGTCAACGAGCGCTTTCTTGAACAAATCACGCTGGTTTTGAACCGCTACACACAAGAGGGGGATGCCCTCGATATTAGCCTTGAAATTGGTACAAAGCGGGGCCCTCAGGATAGTCCTGTAAAATCTGCCAGTGTCGAAAAAACTAAAGAAAAACAAACAAATGCATTTTCACCTAAAAGTGCAGGTATCGAAATAAATCACATCTCAAGCCTCCAGTCTGGGTTTACGTTTGAGACCTTTGTGGAAGGTAAATCGAACCAGTTAGCACGCGCAGCTTCAGCTCAGGTGGCAGAGAACCCGGGAGGCGCATACAACCCTCTTTTCATCTATGGCGGCTCTGGTTTAGGAAAGACCCATCTAATGCACGCCATCGGTAATGAAATCGTGGCTAACAATCCGAAATCACGTGTCGTATATATCCATTCTGAACGTTTTGTGGGTGATATGGTAAGGGGCCTGCAACACAATGCAATCAATGATTTTAAACGTTATTATCGCTCAGTCGATGCA
>CALZMY010000271.1 GCA_945788675.1 uncultured Gammaproteobacteria bacterium
AGAAATGGATGCGGGAAGTGTATTTTTGGCTTGCGAATATCAGGCAGATATTTTCCTGGATGATGAGTCCAGTCGCGCAATGGCAACATGGTCGTTAAATATGGGTTTTTCAGGGTCGACTAAATAGATTGTAGTGCTGGTCGGGGTGAGAGGATTCGAACCTCCGACCCCTGCCTCCCGAAGGCAGTGCTCTACCAGGCTGAGCTACACCCCGATGTAGGTTTAGCTAAACGTGAAGATTGCCGCGTCGCTTTGCTCCTCGCAATGACAGCTTTGTGGGTACTTAATATGAACGATTTACCGAATATTCTGCCAGTGTATACATGGCATCACGATAGGGGGATGCTGGCAGGTTGCTGATTGCTTCGGCTGCTTTTTCGGCCTCAATACGCGCTGCGTTGGCAGTGTAGGTGAGTGCGCCGTTGGAGTGGATCGTCTCGATTACAGCATCGATGTTGTCGCGCCCACCATTCTCAATGGCATGGCGGATCACCGCTGCCTCGGCTGGGCTGCCGTGACGCATCGCATAAATAAGTGGCAGGGTTGGTTTGCCTTCAGCAAGATCATCGCCGATGTTCTTGCCCATCTCTTCAGAGGTGGCGCTGTAATCTAAAACGTCATCAATCAATTGAAACGCGGTGCCGAGATACATGCCGTAGTCTGCCATCGCCTTTTCGGTGATGACATCACTGCCGCCGATGACAGCGCCCAATTGGCAGGCCGCTTCAAAGAGCTTGGCGGTTTTAAAATGGATCACTTCCATATAGCGTTCTTCGGTAGTGCTGGCATCACCGCAGTTGAGTAGCTGCAACACTTCGCCTTCGGCGATCACGTTGGTCGCCGTCGACATAATTTCCATCACTCGCATGTTACCGACTTCGACCATCATCTGGAATGCACGTGAATAGAGGAAGTCTCCCACCAGCACGCTGGCTTCGTTACCCCACACCGCATTAGCGGTCTCCTTGCCACGGCGCATATCGGAGGCGTCGACGACATCATCGTGCAGCAGTGTGGCGGTGTGGATGAACTCGATAATCGCAGCGAGATCGACATGCTGTGTGCCGTGGTAGTTCAGTGCGCGTGCGCTCAGCAGTACCAGCAACGGACGTAAACGCTTGCCACCGCTGTTGACGATGTAATGGCTCATCTGATTGATCAGTGCTACTTTGGAGCTGAGGCGGCTATGGATCAGCTGATTGACCGCTCCCATGTCGTCACTGGAGAGCGCACGAATGGCGTCGATATTATTGATTTCATCTGATTTTTTGAGTGGTAAATTCACAGCCATCTGCTTCTTTAATTAGTAGACCGATGTTTGATTCTAGAATCCTGATCTGTTTGTGGCAAGTGCTTATATGATTGGCAGGTATTTAAGGGTATTAATTAGACGTAATCTTATTTGACCTGTGGTAGTGATGTCGGTAAAATTGCCCGGCTTTGATAAATGAACATTTTTAGGCCAGTTTGGCTAGTTTTATAAGTTGAATTGGTTTTCACGGATTTCTGGGGTGAAGTATGTACGCGGTAATCAAGACCGGTGGTAAGCAGTATCGAGTGACTGAAGGCGAGACACTCAAAGTAGAAAAAATCGCCGCCGAGGAAGGTGGCGCGATTGATTTTGATGAGGTTTTGCTGGTTACCGACGGTGACAATGTAAAAATTGGCGCGCCTTTTGTGGCGGGCGGCAAGGTTAGTGCGACGGTAAAATCCCACGGGCGTGGTGAGAAGATCAAGATCGTTAAATTCCGTCGCCGTAAGCACTCGCGTTCACAGATGGGGCATCGTCAGTCTTATACTGAAGTGCAGATCACCGGTATTGCAGCAGATTAATCAAGAGGTTATTGAAAGATGGCACATAAGAAAGCAGGCGGTAGTACCCGCAATGGTCGCGATTCAGAGTCGAAACGACTTGGTGTGAAGCGTTTTGGCGGTGAAAGTGTTGCCGCTGGTAATATTATTGTACGTCAGCGTGGTACCCACTTTCATCCTGGCGTGAATATGGGTTGTGGCCGTGATCACACGCTGTTTGCCAAGGTAGACGGTGAAGTGTTATTTGAAAAGAAGGGTCCGAAGCAGCGCACATATGTCAGCATCGTGACTGCCTGAGCGGTTTCACAGCAGATGTATGAAAAGGCCCCGTCCAGTCGACGGGGTTTTTTTTTATAACAGCAGGGAAAAGAGATAACGGCAGGGTAAAGCGTAAAGATACAAGGGGAAAGGATTTGATGTGTAACCTCTTGTATCTTTACGCTTTACCCTTTGCCCTGATTTATTATGAAATTCGTCGATGAAGCCACAATTATGATTCAGGCCGGAAACGGTGGCAACGGCTGCGTCGGTTTCCGGCGTGAGAAATATATCCCCTTTGGCGGGCCGGATGGCGGCGATGGTGGTGATGGTGGCAGCGTCTTTCTGGTGGGTGACGTCAATCTGAATACACTGGTCGATTTTCGCCACAAACGCTCCTATCGTGCTGAAAATGGACAGAAGGGGCAGGGGGCTAACTGTACCGGTAAGGGTGGTGATGACTGCTTCATCCGTGTGCCGCTCGGCACCATCGTCAGGGATGATGAGACCGACGAGGTGATTGGCGAGGTGCTGCGTCATGAGCAGCGCTTGCTGGTGGCGCAAGGTGGTTTTCACGGTATCGGCAATGCCCGCTTCAAGAGCAGCACCAACCGTGCACCGCGCCAGGCAACGCCGGGTTCGCCCGGTGAAGGGCGCAGGCTCCATATGGAGCTGAAGGTGCTGGCGGATGTTGGCTTGTTGGGGATGCCAAATGCCGGTAAATCGACCTTTATTCGCGCTGCTTCTGCCGCGCGGCCAAAAGTTGCAGATTACCCATTTACTACGCTTCACCCTAATCTTGGTGTTGTCTGTGTCTCTGACCACCGTAGTTTCGTTATCGCGGATGTGCCAGGGGTGATTGAGGGTGCGGCGGATGGCGCTGGGCTCGGTGTCCAGTTTTTGAAACATCTGTCCCGCACGCGGGTATTATTGCATATGGTCGATGTTGCACCGTACGATCCGTCGATTGATCCGGTTGAAGAGGTGCGGACAATCACACAGGAGCTGCACCAGTTTAGTGATGAGCTGGGTAAACAGCCGCGCTGGTTGGTGCTCAATAAGCTTGATCTGGTGCCTGAGGACCTACAGGATGAGCTTTGTGCGGATCTAGTTAAGCGGCTTGACTGGAAAGGGCCGATTTATCGAGTCTCCGCACTGGATGAGACAGGTGTCAGGCCACTGCTGAACGATATTATGGAGTATCTGGATGAGACAGCTCGCCTTGAAAAAGAGGCTGCTGAACTTGAATCGGGAGCAGCGTTCCAGGTGGCGGCTGGCGAGGGCGACGTAGCAGGTGGTTCTGCGGAATAATAGAAAGATGGCAAGAGAGCAAATCACAGAGGCCCGCCGTTGGGTCGTCAAGGTGGGCAGTTCATTGCTGACCAATGATGGTGCCGGGCTAGATCTCGAGTTGATGGCGTTGTGGGTTGAGCAGATTCAGCGTTTGCGCACGCGCGGCATCGAGGTAGTGCTGGTCTCTTCTGGCGCGGTCTCGGAAGGGATGAAGCGGCTGGGCTGGCAACAGCGCCCACATGCGCTCCACGACCAGCAGGCGGCAGCAGCTGTTGGTCAGATGGGGTTGGTGCAGGCGTATGAGTCCTGTTTCCAGCGGCACGGCCTGCACACCGCACAGATCCTGTTGACGCATGATGACCTTGCCGATCGCCAGCGCTACCTGAATGCGCGCAGTACGTTACGTACGCTGCTGAAGCTTGGTGTGATTCCAATTGTGAATGAAAACGACACGGTGGCGGTTGAAGAGATCCGTTTTGGGGATAACGACACGCTGGCAGGGCTTGTCACTAATCTGATCGAAGCAGAGCTGTTGGTGATGCTGACAGATCAGGTGGGGATGTATGACTGTGATCCGCGTGGCAATGCCAGTGCGCGCTTTATTCATGAGGCGCAGGCGGGTGACCCACAGCTGGAGATGATGGCGGCCGGGGGTGGCAGTGGGCGACTTGGGCGTGGTGGCATGTTGACCAAGGTGCGGGCGGCTGAGCGCGCGGCGCGATCCGGGGCGTTGTCGGTGATTGCGTCCGGGCGTGAGCCGGATGTATTGGCGCAAATCGCCGATGGCAAACAGCTGGGAACGATGATTGTGCCTGCGCAGGCACCGCTGGTGGCGCGTAAGCAGTGGCTGGCGAGTCAGCTCAAGCTGAGTGGCAAGTTGGTGCTTGATGATGGTGCGGTGAGGGTATTGCAGGCGGCGGGCAGTAGTCTGCTGGCGGTGGGGGTTTTGTCGGTGGAAGGTGGCTTCCATCGTGGTGATGTTGTTGCTTGTGTCGATGCGCAGGGGGGCGAGGTCGCGCGTGGGCTGGTCAACTACAGTGCCGATGAGGCGCGTAAGATTCAAGGGCGACCGAGTGAAAATATCGAGGCGCTACTGGGTTATGTTGATGAGGCGGAGCTGATTCATCGCGACAATCTGGTGCTGACCGGTGGTTAGCTTGCTTTATCCAGACTAATGGGCAATAAAAAAGCCGCTGCCTTTCGGTAGCGGCTTTTTTGTCATCTTGTCGACAGGCGTTACATCGCGCGGATGTGCTTGTTCATGCGGCTCTTATGGCGTGCTGCCTTGTTCATGTCGATGATGCCTTTGCGGGCCATCACGTCAAGAATTGGCCTGGCTACCTTGAATGCTTCTTCTGCCTGGGCTTTATCACCCGCCTCAATCGCGCTAACTACCTTTTTGGTCGCGGTGCGCATTTCAGAGCGCATGCTGCTGTTATGAGCGCGACTCTTTTCGGCTTGCTTTGCGCGCTTTTTGGCTTGTGCTGAATTGGCCAAGTTGTTGCTCCTGTTTATTTGCCGCAGATTTTCTTATCCGCCAGCGTCACTATTCGTAAAGGTCGCATACTATGCTGATTTTTGCGGGCTTTGTCAATCCTTGCAGTCAACATTGGGATTAAGAAATGAGCGCTGGATGAAATCGCGATGTAAGGGTAAGATCTGGATTTTACAGGACATTTAGAGGGTGCGGTGAGTTTGGACGGGGTAAGTGAGTAAAAAATTATTGCAATCCACGGCTACGGTGGGTGGTATGACAATGATCTCGCGCGTCCTTGGGCTGGTGCGAGATATCGTCTTTGCACGTCTGTTTGGTGCCAGTATGGGGGCAGATGCCTTTTTTGTCGCCTTCAAGATCCCCAATTTCTTCCGCCGTCTGTTTGCTGAAGGGGCCTTTTCGCTGGCCTTTGTGCCGGTACTGTCGGAATACAAGACACAGCGCGAGCACGACGAGGTGCGCAGTCTGATTGATAGCACTACGGTGTGGCTGGCAGGCACTCTGTTTATCGTGACGTTGATTAGCGTGGTTGCGGCGCCGTTGCTGGTGATGGTCTTTGCGCCGGGCTTTCTTGATGACCAGCCAAAATATGAGCTGACCACCGAGATGCTCCGCATCACCTTTCCTTATCTGTTGTTCATTTCGCTGACGGCGCTGGCGGGTGGCATCCTCAATACTTATGGAAAATTCGCGGTACCCGCCTTCACCCCTGTGTTGCTAAATATCTGTCTGATTGGCGCGGCGCTCTTTGTCGCGCCACTGCTCGATGAGCCGGTGGTGGCGTTGGCATGGGGGGTATTCGTTGCGGGTGTGGTACAGCTCGGCTTCCAGTTGCCGTTCCTGTGGCGCATGAAATTGATGCCACGGCCACGCTTTGATCGTGCCCATGAGGGCGTGCGGCGGATCTTCAAGCTGATTATTCCCGCCATATTTGGTTCGTCAGTGGCGCAGGTCAATTTGTTGTTTGATACCTTAATTGCATCGTTTCTGATCACCGGCAGTGTTAGCTGGCTCTATTATTCGGATCGCCTGGTCGAATTTCCACTCGGCGTGTTTGGCATTGCAGTGGCAACGGTGATCTTGCCGGCGCTATCAAAGCGCTACTCTGAGGCTTCACCCGAGGCGTTTAGTCGCACGCTCGACTGGGCGTTACGTCTGGTGGTGATTGTGGGTATGCCCGCAACCGTAGGGCTGTTTATTTTGGCGGGGCCAATGCTGGTGACACTGTTCCAGTATGGCGAATTTGGTCACATGGATGTGACGATGGCGACGATGAGCCTGATGGCCTATGCGTTGGGGTTGCTGGGATTTATTTTCGTCAAGGTGCTCGCGCCTGGTTATTATGCGCGTCAGGATACTAAAACCCCGGTGCGCATCGGTATCATCGCGATGGTCTCGAATATGGGGATGAACGTGTTGTTTGTTGTGCCGATGGTGCTGTTTGACATTGCTGGTGCCCACACCGGCCTGGCGTTGGCGACTTCACTGGCGGCCTTTCTCAATGCGTGGCTGCTTTATCGCGGATTACGACGCGATGGTGTCTATCAATTGCAGCAGGGCTGGGGCTGGGTGATGTTGCGGGTGTTGCTGGGCAGCGGCTTGATGGCGTTGCTGTTGTGGTTCGGGGTTGACGATATTCTAGTGTGGGAAATGTGGCCGTGGTGGCAGCGCATGTTACAGCTGGTGATGTGGGTGGCGGCGGGAGGCGCGCTCTATTTCGCCGTGTTGTGGGTCATGGGGGTGCGGCCACATCACCTGAAGATGGCCGACAAATAAGCGAACAGGCGGTGCCGCGGCGTGATAGCACTGTGATACGGCGTGCCCCCTTGGGTAAAGCGGGGCCGTGCTTTATAATCGCTGCTTTTATTTTTGTAATAGGCTGCCGCCGGCATGGAACTGATTCGAGGTCTGTATAATCTGCGCCCACGCCATCGTGGCTGTGTGGCGACGATTGGCAATTTCGATGGCGTACACCTCGGCCATCAGGCGGTGCTGGGTCAGTTAGCGGAACAGGCCGATGAACTGGGGTTGCCGTTGGTGGTGATCACCTTTGAACCCTATCCGCAGGAATTTTTTGCCCCTGCGGGAGAGTCACCGCCGCGTCTGACCCGTTTTCGTGAAAAATTGCGGGCGTTACGCCGTTATGGGGTAGATCGAGTATTGTCACTCCGTTTTGATCGAGTCCTGTCGCAGATGTCTGCCGAGGCATTTATCCAGCAGCTGCTGGTCGAAGGACTTGATGTGCGCTATCTGGTGGTGGGTGATGATTTCCGTTTTGGCCACCGGCGTCAGGGTGATA
>CALZMY010000272.1 GCA_945788675.1 uncultured Gammaproteobacteria bacterium
AGGGATTTAAGGTCTCGTTTGTGATCGATTTTCAGCACCCTGCATTCGATGGTAAGGCGCGTGAGGCGACAGTGGACTTTTCCACCACCTCGTTTGTGAAAGAGGTGAGTCGTGCCCGCACCTTCGGTTTTATGCGTGATATTGAGTGGTTGAGGGAGAAGAATCTGGCCCTGGGTGGCAGTATGAGCAATGCAATCGTGGTTGATGAAGAGCGTATTTTGAATGAAGATGGTCTGCGTTACGACGATGAATTTGTCAAGCACAAGGTGCTGGATGCGATTGGTGATCTGTATCTATTGGGTCATAGCCTGATCGGCGCCTTCAGTGGCCATAAGTCGGGGCATGATCTCAATAATCACCTGCTGCGTACATTAATGGCAGATAAGGATGCGTGGGAGTTGGTAACCTTCGAACAGGAAGACGAACCTGCTCCAATCTCATTTGCGGAACCGCTTCCAGCGAGCTGATTTCGGGTAATTTATTCCCGATTGACTGGTTTGCGCCTGACCAGTTGTTGTAGAGCGTGCTTCAGTCGCGGGTTGACGGTTGAATCGGCCAAAGTGGTGATCAAGGTCGCAGATCTGGAAGAAATTTCAAATTTTCGCCTTGTGTCAGAGGGTTGAGGAGCCGATACAGGTTTTATCCGGATATGAATCTCTTTTATATAGTTGCAGCGGTGGTGTGTCAGCGTGGATAGCATTGCCGGCACGTAAAAACGGAGTTGTGATGCCCATGCAGCGCTGTCCGTTTGCAACACAAGCGATTTCCCCCGGATATTGATTGCCTGGCAGTGTCCTTGTAAAGGTGTTGGCAGGCAGCTTTGAACGAGTGCTGTCAGCTCTGTGAGTTGGGTTGAAAACTGTGCAAGGCGCTGTAATTGTTTAGAATTGCCGCCGCTCAGCAGTTTTTTAACAGGATTAGGATGGCGCATATTTGTGATTTCAGCGGTTTGAAAAGATTTGAGGTTGAATAAGGATAGATGAACATCATTCTGTTTTCAAAGAAAGCTAAAAAGTCTTCCTGTATAAATGTGGGGAAAGACAAACTATTACTCATTTTTGCCTTTTTTATGGTTATTTTGCCGGGAAGCATTATGTACGCAGGCTATGAAATGGGGAAATCTTATACCAGTAATCAGGTGTTGCCTGATAACTGGGAGGCTGAGATGCTACGTCATCGCGATGAGTTGGCCGAGACCACGCGCACAGCACGTGAAAATATGAATGCACTGGCCGTTCGACTGGGTGATTTGCAGGCACATACCGTCAGACTTAATGCGCTCGGACGACGTCTGACAGAAAAAGCCAGTCTTGAGAAAGGCGAATTCAATTTTACCAAGCCACCTGCACAGGGTGGTCCTGAGAGTGAATCGCAGGCGTTGTCCGCAATGGAAGTCCCTGACTTTTTGACCTCTCTGGACGAGCTAGCGGCGCAACTGGACGACCGCGAGCAACAGTTGCGCGTGATGGAGGCTTTTTTTATGGGACGTGAGCTTGAAGGCGAAGTCTTTCCTGCAGGGCGTCCGATTACAAAAGGCTGGATTTCATCTTATTACGGTATGCGAGTCGATCCTTTTACTGGCCTGCAAGCGATGCATAATGGTGTTGATTTAGCAGGAAAAAGTGGTTCTGATGTGATTGCTTCAGCGGCTGGTGTTATCACTTGGGCTGGCTCGCGTTATGGCTATGGCCAGTTAGTTGAGATTAACCATGGAAATGGTTATGTGACACGCTATGGCCATAATAGTAAGATTCTGGTGCAGACGGGGGATGAGGTTGAGAAAGGGCAGCCGATTGCGCAGATGGGTTCCAGTGGACGCTCAACCGGACCACACGTACACTATGAAGTACTAAAAAACGGACGTGTAGTCGATCCGATTAAATATATAAATGCTGCGCGCTAGATTCGATACTGGCTTCTGGCCGCAGTGATAATTACATTATAAAAACTAGTCGACGCGACATATTTCAAGTCGCCCTTGGGTATTCATGCTTAATAAGGTTTTCAGTAAGGTATTTGGAAGCCGCAATGATCGTCAGCTGAAGAAGCTGAATGTGATTGTGGATAAGATAAATGGATTTGAAGCGTCTTTTGAGGCGCTGTCGGATGATGAACTGCGTCTGAAAACAGACGAGTTTCGCGAGCGCTTTACCGCAGGCGAGACGCTCGACGATCTTTTGCCTGAGGCCTTTGCCGTCGTAAGAGAGGGTGGCAAGCGTGCACTCGGGATGCGCCACTTCGATGTTCAGTTGATCGGTGGAATGGTGTTGCATCAAGGCAAAATTGCAGAGATGCGCACGGGTGAAGGTAAAACGCTGGTGGCAACCTTGCCCGCCTATCTCAACGCCCTCAGTGGTAAGGGTGTTCATGTTATTACCGTTAATGACTATTTAGCCAAACGTGATGCAGAGTGGATGGGCAAACTTTATGCCTTTCTTGGTATGACGACGGGTGTGACCGTTTCAGGCCAGGACCATGCAGAGAAACAGGCCGCTTACAGCGCCGATATCACCTACGGTACCAATAATGAATATGGCTTCGATTATCTGCGCGATAATATGGCCTTTAGCGCCGCCGACAAGGTTCAGCGTGGCTTGAATTATGCCGTTGTCGATGAGGTGGATTCGATTCTGATCGATGAGGCGCGCACGCCGTTGATCATCTCTGGTCCAGCAGAAGACAGTTCTGATCGTTACAAACAGATCAACAAGTTGATCCCCCAGTTACAGCGACAGGAAACGGAGGGCGAGATCGAGGGCGAAGAGGGGCCGGGTGATTACTCGGTGGATGAAAAGGCGAAGCAGGTCTTTTTCACTGAAGCAGGCCATCAAAAAATTGAAGAGATGCTCGAATCAGCAGGCCTGCTACAGCAAGGCGAAAGCCTTTATGATGCGGCCAATATTGGTCTGATGCATCATCTCAACGCGGCGCTTAAGGCGCATGCGCTGTTTCAGAAAGATGTTGATTATATCGTACAGAACAATGAAGTCGTCATTGTTGATGAGTTTACCGGTCGTACCATGCCAGGGCGTCGCTGGTCGGAAGGCCTGCACCAGGCGGTTGAAGCCAAAGAAGGCGTGAAGATTCAGTTGGAGAGCCAGACGCTGGCGTCGATTACCTTTCAGAATTATTTCCGACTCTATGAAAAGCTCTCCGGTATGACGGGTACCGCCGATACCGAGGCGTTTGAATTTCAGCAGATCTACAGCCTTGAGGTGTTGGTGATTCCAACCCACCGTCCGATGCAGCGAGTGGATCATGGCGACCTGGTCTACTTGACGATTAATGAGAAATATAATGCGATCATTGAAGATCTCAAAGATTGTCACTCGCGTGGCCAGCCGGTATTGGTGGGAACGGCTTCGATTGAGTCATCTGAGTTGCTATCTCAGGCGCTCACCAAGGCGAATATTAAACACGAAGTACTGAATGCCAAGCAGCATGAGCGTGAGGCGGAGATTGTTGCCCAGGCGGGTCGTCCCGGTGCGTTGACCATTGCGACTAATATGGCGGGTCGTGGTACTGATATCGTGCTTGGCGGTAGCCTTGAGGCTGAGCTTGCCGCGCTGGATGCCAGTGACGAAGTGGCGATCAATCGTGCTAAAAGCGAATGGCAAAAACGTCACGATCAGGTACTGGAGAGTGGTGGTCTATATATCATCAGTGCTGAACGTCATGAGTCGCGGCGTATTGATAATCAGCTGCGTGGACGCTCAGGGCGTCAGGGTGATGCAGGTTCAAGTCGTTTTTATCTTTCACTGGAAGATAGTTTAATGCGGATCTTCGCCTCGGAACGTGTCTCCAGCATGATGCAGAAGCTGGGCATGGAAGATGGCGAAGCCATTGAGCACCCATGGGTCAGCAAGGCGATCGAAAATGCGCAGCGTAAGGTCGAGGGGCATAACTTCGATATCCGTAAACAGCTGCTCGAGTTCGATGATGTTGCCAATGACCAGCGTAAGGTGATTTATGATCAGCGTAATGAGTTGATGGAGGCGGATGATATTTCCGACACTATCAATGAGATCAGAAATGATGTCGTTAATGAGGTGATCGATACCTATATTCCGCCACAGAGTCTAGAAGAACAGTGGGATGTCCCAGGGCTTGAAGAGGCGCTGGAAAATGAATTTGCGATGCGCATGCCGCTCGCTGAATGGCTGGAGCAGGATGAGGGGCTGCATGAAGAGACGTTGCGTCAACGAATTCTTGATGAGATTGAGCAGGCCTATGCCGAGAAAGAGGCTCAGGTTGGCGCAGAAGTGATCCGTCATTTTGAAAAGGCGGCAATGTTACAGGTACTGGACGGTTTCTGGAAAGAGCATCTGGCAGCGATGGATTATCTGCGTCAGAGCATCGGACTGCGAGGTTATGCGCAGAAGAACCCGAAGCAGGAGTACAAGCGTGAATCGTTTGAGATGTTCACCCAGTTGCTGGATCGTATTAAGCACGAGGTGATCAAGATTCTGTCACGTGTACAGATACGTGCAGAAGAAGATGTCGAAGCAATTGAGGCGCAACGTCGTAATCAGATGCCTCCGATGCAGTTCCAGCATGCCGAGGCGGCTGCCGCAATGGCAGCGGGTGCGGATGATCGAGATCTGGCGCAGGCAGAAAGCGATGAAGCTGCTGAGCCGTTTGTACGTGAAGGACGCAAGGTGGGGCGCAATGAGCCTTGTCCGTGCGGCTCCGGCAAGAAATACAAACAGTGTCACGGTCAGGTCAATTGATCGTCTAATATCTGCTGCTTCAAATTGATAGAGCCCTTCACTGGATAACGTGAGGGGCTCTCGTCTATACTGCCGCGATGGCCGTCAACCTTCCCTTAGAATTACCCGTCATGCTTCCCGTGCCAGGGGTGCGTATTGCGACTGCTGCTGCCGGGATTAAATATCCTGGGCGGACAGATCTTGTCGCCTTTGAGTTGGCAGCGGGATCGCAGTGTGCCGCGGTTTTTACCCGCAACGCCTTTTGCGCCGCTCCGGTAGTGGTGGCGCGCGATCATCTGAGCGCCGCCGCGCCACGTATGCTGTTGATTAACTCGGGTAATGCCAATGCGGGTACCGGTGAGCAGGGTTATCAGGATGCGTTGAAGAGCTGTGCGCTGCTGGCGGACGCTGTCGGTTGCAGTGTAAATGAGGTGTTGCCATTTTCAACCGGGGTGATTGGCGAGTCGTTGCCGATGGAGAAGTTCGAGACATCGATGGCGTTGCTGTCAGCAGATTTTGATGCTGACCACTGGCGTGATGCAGCTCACGGCATCATGACGACAGACACCCTTCCCAAGGGGCTGTCACGTCAGGTGATGATCGCTGATGAGTGCGTCACGATTACGGGCATTGCGAAGGGCTCTGGGATGATTTGCCCCAACATGGCGACGATGCTGGCCTATGTCGCAACCGATGCCAATATCGCGCCTGAACTGTTACAGCAATGTTTGCAACATGCTGCGGAGCGGTCATTTAACTGTATTTCGGTCGATGGCGATACTTCGACCAATGATGCCTGTGTATTGATGGCGACCGGTAAGGGGATGCGGGCGATTATCGATGATGATAAGAGTGATGGCTATGCGCAGCTTTGTCAGGCGATCACTGATGTCTGTGTGGTGCTGGCCCAGGCGATTGTGCGAGATGGTGAAGGTGCGACCAAATTTATTACCATCGATGTTGAAGGGGGTGAGAGTGAGGAGGATTGCCGACAGGTGGCCGATACCGTGGCACATTCACCGTTGGTAAAGACCGCCTTTTTTGCCAGCGATCCCAACTGGGGGCGTATCCTTGCCGCGGTGGGTCGAGCCGGCATTGAAACGCTGGATGTTGCACGGGTGGCGATCTATCTGAATGATCTCTGTATCGTGCACGCGGGTGGACGTGCGCCCGCGTACACAGAGGCGGCAGGTAACGCGGCGATGCAGCAGAAGGAGATTACGGTGCGCATTGTGCTGGGCACTGCGCCACATCGGGCGCAGCTCTGGACCTGTGATTTTTCATACGACTATGTGCGCATCAATGCGGAGTATCGTAGCTGATCCAGGCGGAATTATCGGAGTCGCTACGCGGCCATTGTCACACGATGAAGCGCTTGACGACAGATTGAAGCTGTTGTGCCATTACCGTCAGCTCTTGACCGCCATCAGAGATGTTTTGTGCGTTGCTGGTGGTCTCATTGGCGATGTGGCTGATTGTGACGATGCTTTTATTGATCTCTTCAGCCACCGCGCTCTGTTCTTCAGCGGCAGTCGCAATCTGTACATTCATGTCGTTGATAGTGTTAATTGCATTGCCGATAGAGTGCAGCGCCTCCTTGATCTTGAATGCCTGCTCAACACTGGTGTGTGCCTGATTGCGTCCTGTCTCCATCGCAGTCACAGAGTTTTGTGCGCCAATTTGTAATTTTTCGATAATGCTTTGAATCTCCTGGGTTGACTCCTGGGTGCGTGTCGCCAGCGTGCGAACCTCGTCGGCAACGACTGCAAACCCGCGCCCCTGTTCACCTGCGCGCGCGGCTTCGATGGCGGCATTGAGTGCCAGCAGATTGGTCTGTTCAGCAATATCTTTAATCACATCCAGCACTGCACCGACGCTCTGGCTGTCATCGGCGAGCGTTTGAATGACTTGTGCGGCCTGTTCGACCTCTCTCGACAGATTTTCAATTACCGACATGGATTCTTCTACAATCTGCTGGCCATTATTTGATTCGGTTTGCGCCACAGCGGCGGCAGCTTCAGCTGCACTGGTATTCTGCGCAACTTCCAGCACGGTGGTAGACATCTCATTGATGGCTGTCGCGACCTGATCGGTCTGTAATTGTTGATGTTTAATGCTTTGATTGGTGGTGGTGGTAATCGACTGCATCTGTTCAGCGGACGTTGCGACCTGGGTTGTTGCAGTGCCAAGTCCTTTGATCATCTCCTGAATATGGCCGATGAACTGATTAAGCCAGTGGGCCAGTTCGCCCAGTTCATCTTTGCTGGATGCATCGAGTCGTTTGGTCAGATCGCCTTCGCCTTCTGCAATGTCCCTGGCGGTGGCGGTGATGCGCCTGATCGGTTTTACTATGCTGTTGAGTGCGCTGTAGGCGATTGCAATCAGCAGTGCTGCGAATATCCCGATCAAGCCAAAATTCATATATTCGGTGAATTCGCTGCTTGCAATGGCATTTGCCATTTCATGTTTAGACTTCTCCTGCGCTTTTTCCAGTATCGGATCTATGTGGTTGGTCAGTGATTCAGTCGCCGCGTCAGTTTCAGCCATCAGTTGATTTCCCCCCGCAGGTCCTTGCGCGACATAGCTTTTGGCCATCTGTTGGGCGGTGTTGTAATAGGCTTCATACTCACTTAATAGCGATTGATACACCGCCTTGTTATTGCTGTCGACCTGAGTCAGCTTCTCGATTAAGCGCTGGAAGCGTTCATGCTGTTGCTTTGCCTTATCGAAGCCGTGGTTAAGCCCATCGAGTCCGCGAGTGGCGCTGACCTCAGTGAACCAGTGTTGAGTCTGAATGACCGTTAGTTTGAGCTGGTACGCTTTTTCGGTGATGATGCTTTGATGCTGGGTGTAGTCCTCAAGCTGATCTTTTACAGCGGCTGTTCCATAGATCAAGACGCCCGCTTGCAGAAGTAGGAGAAATGCTAATGTAGCGATGACGGCAGTGATTTTGTTGGTAATGGTCATGGTCGGCCTTTCCTTAGGTCTTTATATCAGTCTTGTCAGGCTGTGTAGTGACCATCTGCACCAAGTCTTCCAAATAGGTCAATGGGGAATGGCGCGATGAAATAACAGCACGTCTATACAGAGATATCGTGCTCAATGAAAGAGTCTTTAGGGGTGCTGTTAAATTTTAGGCAAAAAAAAGCCCTCATCTGAGGGCTTTTTTTTGCCTAAATCAGGTTTAACTATTTGATTTTAGCTTCTTTATACATGACATGTTGGCGCACGACAGGATCAAATTTTTTG
>CALZMY010000273.1 GCA_945788675.1 uncultured Gammaproteobacteria bacterium
ATCTCGGTACTATAAGAATCATCTAGTTAGGAGATTACTTCGTCGCTTCACTCCTCGTAATGACAATTAAATCAGAGGTTCCTTAATTTCATCTTTATCCATCTTTGAAACCGTTATGTATTGTCACCGTAACCCTTGATGGAGAATAACGCGTCGGGATTAACGGCTTCACCATTGATGTCCAGGCCCCAGCGATTTTCTACTGATTCGATGATGATGCCGAGTGGCTCACATGAGGCATATATGCTCATGCCATGTTGACTGGGATGACCGCTGACCGTCATTTCCTCTACCACTGTTATCGTCATTCCTGCCAGTGCTATTTTTTTGCATAATCTTTTTTTCTTCATGAGGAGTAGGCCCTGACTGCTGTCCTCGCGGCCCGCAAACTCTCTTTCGTAAATACAAATAATAGTACGGCTTTTATGTAATAGATTGGTACCACTCTGATCCTGGCTTGAATATCTGTTTCAACACCCGTGCGATCAAATAGCGGGATTGCGCTAAAATCCACCCGGGGTATTGCATACAGGATAGAAAACGCAGGTGCCAATAAACCATACAGACGACCGGTATCAGCAGGATCATCCAGGCCAAACCGCACACGCGCCTGCAACTCTTTTATCTTTGCCACACTCAAGAGCTCGTAAAGCAGCTTGAACAGATGCCTTAACAGGCCCTCACTGGTAATAATCGCTAGCAATACCTTGCTGGACTTGCTTTTTTGCCTCGGTGGTTTGTGACGCTCTGTTTTTTCTTTCACGCGCGAAGCAGCGAATCTCGCTCCCCAACCTTTTCCTTCTCCTGAAGGGATCGACCTGATTCGAACAAGACCAAATAACCACATAATACGCATTTTTGACTTTTGTCGCGCCCGAGTATCGTGGGAATATTCGATATGAATGGGAACCGCAAGCAACAGTAGCGGTACGGCAATGATACCGATCAGAATATAACTCAGTGTCACGACTCAGGCGTCGGGTTTTTCTTTCTTTTCTGATTGAATCGCCTGACCAATTGTTTGCGCGATACTTTCAAAGGCTGATGATGCGCTGCCTTTGATCGGTTCTATGCGCACACCATTTTTATCAATGATAATCATCGCCACAGGTTTTACACCACCGCCCCCACCAGTACCAACGCCAATCCCTTCTCCTTCGCCCTTAGCATTTGCAGAGGGCATCTGTCCTTTGCCACTGCCACCACCCGCACCAAAACCGAAGCCAAGACTTACCAACGGAATCATCGTAACATCACCAATCGTAATGAGTTCACCCACCACTCTGTTGGTGCTCAAAATCCGCTCAATCTCTTCCATTGAACTCTTTAACAGCTTTTCTACCTGTTCCATGATCTCATCCTCCTTATGCTTGATGGTATTGCACGTGTTATTGCATAACTATACTACACCAATTTATATGGACTGGTTCATGATCAACTACATGATATTACATCGGTCCAATCCCGTTACCATCATATTTATTAAAAACGAAACTTGATGCCTGCGGCAATGACATTCGACCCCCCTTCCACGTCGTCGAAAATCCCATAAACTCCCGAACGATGATGTACTCGAACCACCAGACTCCAGTCCTTTACCTCGGGTGGTGCGACGGTCATCTCGACCACCACATAGTTGAGGAGCCTTGTTGCCCCGACATTGCTCTTGCTGGCCGCTTCCAGAGGCGGGGTTTGCGCCGCATAGGACAGACCATCGCCAATCGCCAACGTTGTCCGTAATCGCTTTTGCCACGGAAAGCGCTGCCAGCGATAGAGCGCTGCGATGTTGAACTCCCAATGGTGCTGCTCATGAAAATGCTTACCGAGCTGTCCCTCAAGCTCCCACTGATGGGCAGGCGATTCAAAGGCAAAGCCTCTGCTCAATGCAACCACTCCGAGATAAGCGTCCATAAAGTCGACCGGTTTACTCAACAACACATGGCCAAGCTTGTTGTCGCTATATTTACCGCTGTAGAGTGTTAGGTAGTAGTTCGCGGCGCAGGATTCATATGGAATGAAAAAAATTGAAAGGGGCATTAGCCATTTTAATTGAGCGATCACGTAATCCATTATCGTTTGCCTTGTTGGCCTTAAACAAGGATTTTCTACTACAGACTCATTCTATTACCTGGCTACGGTACCGTAACCGCCTGTAAATCAGGGGCTCAGAAGGCTTCGTTGTAGCCGTAATTGATTGTCCCATTCACGACGTTTTGCCTGGAGGTATTCACTGCGTTCCAGCTCATGCAACTGAGTGGTGAATTTTTCTGACAGATCAAACCAGGTATTGATGCGGCTTTCGAAGCGTTCTCCATAGGCAAGATGAGCGGTATCGAGAAACGCCTTTAGCGCCAGGTAATAACGCATGACGTTGCGCTCAATAATCCCTCTTATCCCTCTTATAAAGACCGGTTCGCCTGCCGCGGTTTTGCCTTGCACACTAAAGCCGACCTTGTCCCGCCCCAGCGTCGACAGGTAGGCCTGTGTACCGAGACGACTGCGCAGGCTGGTCTGGTAGGATGAATGAATTCGCACAAAGGTATTCGCACCGACAGGCATCGCCTCTACCTCAATGAGATAATCATTGGTACCGAAGGGACCCTGTTCGGCATTCAGGATTACTTTCATATAGTCACTGTCCGCTGCTGCGAGTTGATAATAATAGCTCAATTGATAGGCCGCCTCAGGCGCTTCGTAATATTTACGCCCGGCATAAAAGGTCAACAGGGTTTGCCCAGCCGTCTGTTGCTGCGAGGTACAGGATTTAATGTTCAGATTAAGCGGCATAAAGTCACACCAGCTGGCGGGGTTGGTCAGGGCCGTGGCCACACTATCAAAAGGTCGTGATATCAAACCATAGACATCAGCACTCAGGCGGTTATCTATTTCACTGGAGTGAATATTCAGAGGAAGTTTAAAAGCGCTTTCAGCGGTTTCCAGCTGCATCTGCTGGTAGTAGTGCGTTAATTGCCCGGCCCCATCGATACCGGCCTCATCCACATTAGACCAGGCCAGCGCCGGCACCGTCATCCAGATAAATAAGGTAAAAAATTTAATAACTTTCATGAGTTTACTTCTTACTACGCGAGGGCACATAGTCAATTGGAACAGCCCATCAGGAAAAAGTTCACCGCCAGGATGGTGCGGGCGTTGCGATCACCTTTATGCAGACTAGCTGGTTCGCCATCCGGGCGGAATCGGTATATGACCTTTGTCATACTCGGCACGGCCGCTGACATTATGGAAGCCACCGTCATCTTCTAGTACCTGGTAAACAGTGCAGTCATTCTGTACTTACAAGTGTATCCATCATCTCTTCTCCGAGGTTTGTGAATTAATGAAGTCAGACATGATCGGTTCTATCGACCATCCAGCCCCTCGACTAACTTCAACAACTCACCAACAATGGTAATAAGCTCTTCCAGCAACTGCGCGCTAATTTCTAAATGCCCCTCGTATTCGGCAAGATTTCTCTGTTTGTGGCATTTATCCAGCACCCGCCATTTTGCTTTTTCAAGTCCTACCGTATGCTCTAAACATTGGAATACTAAATAACGATTTTCAGAGCGATAACCGTGCCAGCGCATCGCGGCCAGAGACAAGGCGTGGGCCGCACCATAGGCCAATGAAAACCGGCTATCATCCGAAAGCTGTTCAACACCGGCATCCTTCAAACGACGCCGGGCTGAATTTACCATGCCGTCAAATTCAGATTGGTCCGACGGCTCAAGCTTGAGCTGTCCGATCTTTACCAGGTTATCAAGATTCCCTAATCCCATGCTCATCTCCCTTTATCCACAACTTGGGTTGTTCCATCACCCGTGTAATAAAAGCATTCCCCTCCTGCCATCTACTTTTATATTCTGCCAACTCGTACAGTGAGGGATTAATGGTTCTGCCGAGCGACGCTTCAGCGGCCAGCAATACCGACATAATATCAGCCAGGGCCAACCCGTCGGCGATTATCATCAAATCGATATCGCTCTTCACTGTGGCGTTACCCTTAGCAATAGAACCGTATACAAAAGCATAATCGATCTGATCATCAAGTATTGTCAGGGCGGATTTCAGCACATCCGCAATACCAAAGGTTTTGCGCACAATGGCTAACAGTTCGTCATAGACTGGGCACGTAGCATTGGCCTGATAGTGGTTCTGGTTGCCGATGTGGGTTACCGTCACCAACCCCGCCGCCTGCATCTTTTCCAGTTCACGCTTGATGGTTCCCTTACCGATACCCGCGATGCGAACGATCTCGTTTAGATAAAAGGTTTCATCTGGTCTGCCAAAAAGCAGCCCCAGTACTTTCTGCTGAGTCTTGCTAAACAGTGCATCACTGATTGATTTTGAATCCAAAACTATCACCCCATCAGGTCCCAATATGGGTATTATCGGTCCCTTTATGGGACTTATCAAGGGTTGATTTTAGATTTCATCAGAAAATCATGGCGCTGTAGATATTTTCCTGACAGACGATTCACTCGAACCTGGCCCATTTACTTAACGAACTGCCAACAACTCCACGTCGAAGATCAAAGCCGCATTGGCGGGGATCGAACCAGCACCACGTGTACCGTAACCAAGGCTAGCGGGAATAATCAGCGTGCGTTGACCGCCCACTTTCATCCCCACTACCCC
>CALZMY010000274.1 GCA_945788675.1 uncultured Gammaproteobacteria bacterium
AACACGATTTCGTAGTGTCTCATAACACTCCTCATGGGTTATACCTTCCGACCAACGCGGTAAGGCAAGGAGAAAACAAATTGTTGGAACCGCGAGATTTTAGTGCAAATGGGGGCGGGACACAAGGATTGGTGTGGAAAACATGGACTTAGGAGGAAATCAGGAGATATTTTGCCATTTGAAGCGAATTAATGACGATTTATACCAAATTGTATCGCTTTCATCTTTGTCATCGCGAGCAACGCGTGGCGATCTCGCTGTTGTGGGTGACACGTTTACTTCATCAATCCTCCTCACGCAGCGTATGACGCCACACAACGCTCACGAACTTGTTAATATCTATCTCATTACTCCAAAATCTAGAAACACAAACCCCATGATCACCACCCTGTCAATCAACAACTATCGCTCAATCCAGCAACTGGTGGTACCGCTGGGCCCATTGAATGTGATCACCGGGCCAAATGGCTGTGGCAAATCGAACATATACCGTGCGTTGCGACTATTGGCAGAAACCGCTCAGGGCGGTGTCATCAACTCACTTGCCAGTGAAGGAGGGCTGGAGTCGACCTTCTGGGCCGGGCCGGAGAAAATCACGGAGCGAATGCGCAAGGGAGAAGTACCTGTTGAAGGTGGCCCGCGCCACGGCGTTAAGCGCCTGCGGCTCGGTTTTTCCGGGGATGACTTTGGCTACTCTGTCTCACTCGGGCTGCCCAGCCCTTCCTCCTCTGCCTTTGCGCTCGACCCTGAGATTAAGCACGAGTGCATCTGGGCGGGGCCTTTTTATCGCCCTGCCTCGTCACTGGTTGATCGTGATGGCCCGATGATTAAATCCAGGGCGGGCAAAAAGTGGCAGGTACTAACCAATCATATGAATGGCTTTGACAGCATGTTTGATCAGATTGCTGACCCCGCCGTCACACCTGAGATCTTTCACCTGCGTGAGACAATTCGCAACTGGCGCTTTTATGATCACTTCCGTACCGATAAAGATGCCCCGGCACGTCAGGCACAGCTCGGCACTAGAACCCCAGTTTTGCATAACGACGGGCGCGATATCGCAGCGGCGTTACAAACAATTCGTGAGATCGGCGATAGTGAGGCGCTGGATGAGACCATCAGTGATGCCTTCCCTGGCGCGCGCCTTGAAGTGATGCGTCATGAAGATGGCCGCTTTTCAATCGAGTTTCATCAGGAAGGATTACTACGAGCGCTTCAAGGGGCGGAGCTTTCGGATGGCACACTACGCTACATTCTACTCGCCGCGGCACTACTCACCCCGCGCCCACCGCTATTGATGGTATTAAACGAACCAGAGACCAGCCTGCATCCAGACCTGTTACCGGCACTGGCAAGGCTGATTATGCGCGCGTCGGAGAAGACACAGGTGTGGGTGGTATCGCATGCCAGTCGTTTAATCAGCGCGTTGAATGAGAGCGAGCTTTGTCACTCGATTGAGCTGGATAAGCAATTTGGCCAGACTGAGGTTTTAGGTCAGGGGATGCTGGATAAACCGGCGTGGTACTGGGTGGATGGTGGCTGACATAACATCGCCGTCATCCCGGCGCTGACCCACTACTGTCCGGAATCCAGAACTATCAACTTGATCAATCCGACACCCACCGAACAGGCGCTTCGCCGTGCTGCTCTAAATAGTCATTCGCCTGTGAGAAACAACCCGACCCTAGAAACGCAGTAAAGTCTTTACCCGTTTTACTCGCACCCAGCGGACTTGGATGAGAGGTTTTGATCACGCAGTGTTTATCGGTATCTACTACCGAGCAGACGTCATGTGCAAAGCGGCCCCACGCGAGAAACACCACCCCTGTTTTGTGTTCGTTGATATGTTGAATCGCGGCGTTGGTAAATGTTAGCCACCCCTGTTTGCTATGGCTGTTGGCTTCCCCGGCTCGTACCGTCAAAGAGGCGTTTAGTAACAACACACCTTGTTTAGCCCAAGCCTCAAGATTGCCCGAAGCTGGGATCTTCATGCCGAGGTCACGATTGAGTTCTTTGTAGATATTGCGTAACGACGGTGGGATCTTGATCCCTTCCGGTACGCTAAAACTGAGGCCATGTGCCTGCCCTTCGCCGTGGTAAGGGTCCTGCCCGACGATCACGACTTTGATTTGATCAAAGGGGGTATAGCGAAAGGCGTTAAACCATTGGTCATTGGGTGGGTAGATCAGTTGGCCGTTCTGTTGTTCGGTGTTCAGGAACGCTTGCAGTTTGAGCATGTAGTCCTGCGCGAACTCGTGTTCGAAATGGGCTTGCCATGCGGGGTCTAGCTGGTGGGTGATTTTATCGAACATGCTGTCGCTTAACTGTTTTTGCTTATTAGTATGGTGGGATTATACCGGAACGCAGGATCTGCTGGCTGATTTACTGGGTATTCTGGAAGTTAAGTGGTTTTGTAGGGCGGATTAACGAAGTGTAATCCGCCGCATGAATCACCCCGGCTCACCCACCAACAATGCCGTATTATCCATAGCACCCCAATTGAAAGGATAGATTTCTTTTTCCACGAGCCTATGAAACGTTGAATGAGGCCACTCTTTAACGTGCTCGACGTAACCATGTTTAACCGGATTGTAGTGTAGGTAATCCATATGAGCGGCGTAGTCTTCTTCATCGCAGATGGTATGCTCCCAGAAACGTCGTTGCCAGATACCGCGCTCACCTTTCCGATGCCGTACAGGGGATAGCCACTCTTCTTTTGGGAGTCTCTTTGAAAACATGCCTTTTATTAGACGCATCCGGTTTGAATAATCCTTGTCGCCCTTGGGAAGGGTCCAAATACAATGCATGTGATCGGGCAGAATCACCCACCCGTCAATATGAAAGGGGTATCGTGCGCGGACTCGCTTTACAACGTCACGTAGCAGGTCAATGTTAT
>CALZMY010000275.1 GCA_945788675.1 uncultured Gammaproteobacteria bacterium
CGCAAGGCGCTCAATGCCCGCTTTATCGAGTCACAGAAGTATACTCAGACCGACCCATGGGCCGAGCGTGTTAGCGGCAAGGTAGCGCCAAACGAATTTACACCTCTGAAAGTGATTTCCGGTTAAAAAATGATATAAATGTAGGGTGGGGTTGGCGGGTGCGGACAAAGGAAGTGCCCGTGGGTATAATCCGCCGGGCGACGCGACACAACAGTTTTTTAGAGGTATAGCAAACATGAGTAACTGGGTTGAAGTAGGAACAGTAGAAGATATTCCAAAGCTGGGATCACGGGTGATGCAAACCGCGGATGGTGATGTGGCGATTTTTCGTGCCGCTGATGACACCATCTTTGCGCTGCGTGACAAGTGCCCACATAAAGGTGGGCCGCTGTCTCAGGGGATTGTCCATGGTCGTACGGTGACCTGTCCACTACATAACTGGAAGATCAGCCTGGAGAGCGGTGAGGCGCAGGGGCCGGATGAAGGATGTGCCGGGCACTATGCAGTGCAGATCGAGGATGGTTGCATTAAGGTTGAGCTGAAGCAGTAGACAGCGTGTTGAGTGTAGGGAGACAGGGGTGTGAAGCGTGAATCAATCAGTTAAGGCCATCTGCCCTTACTGCGGTGTCGGTTGCGGGGTCGAGGTCACTGTTGCTGCCGATAATTCCATTGCCGTGAAGGGTGATGTTGATCATCCGGCCAACTTTGGGCGTCTCTGTTCAAAAGGAGCGGCGCTAGGAGAGTCGCTGGGACTTGATGGGCGGCTGCTTTACCCTGAAATTTCAGGTGAGCGTGTGACATGGGATGACGCGCTAAACAAAGTTGCAGAAGGTTTTAATGCTGTGATTAACGAGCATGGGCCTGATGCAGTCGCCTTCTATGTGTCGGGGCAGCTGCTCACGGAAGACTATTATATTGCTAACAAGTTGATGAAGGGATTCATCGGTTCGGCTAATATCGATACCAATTCTCGCCTCTGTATGTCATCCACCGTTGCCGGCTATAAACGCGCCTTTGGCGCAGATACCGTACCTTGCAGTTACGAAGACCTGGAACGCGCCAAGTTGATAGTGTTAGTGGGTAGTAACGCGGCATGGTGTCATCCAGTGTTGTATCAGCGCATCAATCAGGCAAAAAAAGACAACCCGGATCTAATGGTGGTGGTGATTGACCCACGGCGTACCACCAGCTGTGAGATTGCAGACCTGCACCTGCCGCTGCAACCGGGTAGCGATACAGTCCTGTTTAATGGGTTGCTAACTTATCTGAACCGGCATGATGAGCGTAACCATCTGTTTGTCGAAAACTTTACTGAAGGGGTCGACGATGCTGTTGTGCTGGCTGAAAAGAGTGCGTCGTCAACAGCTGATGTCGCACAGCAGTGCGGCCTTGATGAGGCTGATGTTAGCGCATTTTTTCGCTTGTTTGCGCGTACTGAACGTGTTGTTACTGTCTTTTCTCAAGGTGTCAATCAATCCTCATCAGGTACCGATAAGGTCAACTCAATCATTAACTGTCACTTGCTGACCGGCCGTATTGGCAGGCCTGGCATGGGGCCTTTTTCGTTTACCGGTCAGACCAATGCGATGGGAGGGCGTGAAGTCGGCGGACTTGCCAATCAGTTAGCGGCCCATATGGAGATCGATAACCCTCAGCATCGAGAGCGTGTGCAACGTTTCTGGCAATCGCCGCTGATTGCGAGTCAGCAGGGCTTGAAGGCGATCGATATGTTTGATGCGATCGATCAAGGAAAGATCAAGGCAGTGTGGATTATGTGTACCAATCCAGTGGTGAGCATGCCGGATGCCGATCAGGTGCGTACCGCGCTTGAGAAATGTGAGCTGGTGGTGGTCTCCGAGTGTGTGCGTAATACTGATACCACTGCGGTGGCAGATGTGCTATTGCCTGCGCAGACCTGGGGGGAAAAGAGTGGCACGGTGACCAATTCAGAGCGGCGTATCTCGCGTCAGCGCCCCTTCCTGCCAGCACCGGGAGAGGCGCGGGCAGACTGGCAGATCATTGCGCAGGTTGCACAGCGGATGGGATTCAAAGATGGGTTTGAGTTTGACTCGGTCAGTGAGGTTTTTAGTGAACATGCGGCGCTGTCTGGATTTGAAAATGGTGGTCAACGTGATTTTGATATCGCGCCACTTGCCGGGCTTGATGCGTCTGCCTATGAAACATTGCAGCCAGTGCAGTGGCCGTTAGATAAGGAGGGAAATGGTCGCGAGAGGATGTTTACTGACGGCAAATTTTATACGGCAAGTGGCAAGGCACAATTTATCGCGATTGAGCCCCGTTTACCAAAAAACCATGTCGATGAGAGTTTCCCCTTCGTGCTAAATACCGGGCGTTGCCGTGATCAGTGGCACACTATGACACGTACAGGAAAAGTAGCGCGTCTATCAGAGCATAGCCCTGAGCCTTATGGTGAAATCCATCCTGACGATGCCGCATCACTGCAGCTCAGTGATGATAGTCTGATGCGCGTCTTCAGCCGCTGGGGTGAAGTAGTGGTGCGATCACGTATTACTGATGGGCAGCGGCGTGGGTCGGTTTTTGTGCCAATGCACTGGGGTGGGCAGTTTGCCCGTCAGGGACGTATTGATAGTGTGGTCAATCCCGCTAACGACCCGGTTTCTGGTCAGCCAGAACTGAAACATACACCGGTGCGCATCTCTCCTTATCGTCCCGCATGGCATGGTTTTCTATTATCACGCAGAGCGCTACAACTAGAAGGTGTGGCCTATTGGGCGCGTGCGACGGGCGATGGTTTTTTTCGTTATGAAATTGCAGGTGACCAGGCTTCAGAAGACTGGGGGGCGTGGGCACGTGCACTGTTATGTGAATCGAATGATGATGTGAATTGGGTCGAATATCTCGATGTGGCAGCAAGGCGCTATCGAGGAGTGCGAATGGTGAGTGACCGGGTCGAGAGCTGTCTCTTTATCGCCCCCGATACGCAGTTGCCACCCCGTAGCTGGCTGGCAGGGCTGTTTAAACAAGATGCGCTGAGTACTGAAGAGCGGACGAGTCTGCTAACGGGGACGCCACCCGCCGGGCAAGAGGATGTTGGGCGTATCGTGTGTGCCTGTTTTTCAGTCGGTGTGAATACCATCACCAGTGCAATTAGGGATCAGCGTTTAGGCTCTACTGATGAAATTGGCCAGGCACTGAAGGCGGGGACTAACTGTGGCTCCTGTGTGCCGGAATTAAGGCGCCTGATTGAGCGTAAGGAGTAGAGTAGGATTTATAGTCCTTCGGTGCCGGTGCCTTTATCAAGTTTTCTGATGATATTGTCACCAAAGATAAAGGTGAGCTGTTCCTTGTTTGCCAGCAAATCTGCCAGCGTGTATTGATCAAGGGTGTTGATGAATGCGTTTTGTGCCTCAGTAAAGATGCCCTTTAATGTGCAGACCTCAGTGATATGGCAGGTGTTATTTTCACGCAGACATTCGGCAATATCAAGGTTCACTTCGGTGCAACGAATAATTTCGGTGAGGGTGATCTCCTCGGGCTCTTTTTTCAGCTTGATGCCCCCCGTGCGGCCACGCATGGTCTGGATGTATCCTTCCCGCCCGAGGTTATGTACGACCTTAACCAGATGGTTCTGGGTGGCGGAACAGCGTTCGGCAATCTCGGCAATGGTGCTCAGCCT
Source organism: uncultured Gammaproteobacteria bacterium (assembly GCA_945788675.1). Lineage (GTDB taxonomy): Bacteria > Pseudomonadota > Gammaproteobacteria > SZUA-140 > SZUA-140 > SZUA-76. The sequence goes on from CALZMY010000275.1 coordinate 3,659, forward strand.
GCCTCGATTGACGCCGAGGTAGAGCAGTACCCGAAATGAATAGTCCGTATACAGGGTTAACTGCATTAATCTTTACTCCATTCCTGTATAGATGGTCTTGTCAGAGATTGGACAGCAAATTGAAGTGATAATTTCAACACTAGTTCATTTTATACGAGCGTGGTAAAAGTATTAACAACATCATCAACATACATTAGACATGACATTGTATTGAAAGTGAATAAGTATTAACTTTCTATCTTATTTTCTGTTTTTTTCTGAATTGGTTTTTTAAATCATCATTATCATTATGCTTACTATTGAAAAAATAACTGTGATGCTGATCAAGATTACTGACTGGGCTGATCGAAGCGAATCTTAAGTGGAATATTTTTGGTTATTACTTTTGATGGTCTGCCTTATGGCCACGCTGTATTCATCCGTGGGGCATGGTGGGGCGTCGGGTTATCTGGCTGCAATGGCGCTGTTTGGGCTTGCCCCTGAGGTGATGAAGCCTGCGGCGTTGACGATGAATCTGTTTGTCGCCTCTCTTGTGCTGTATCGCCTCTACCGTGCAGACTATTTTTCCTGGCGACTGTTTTTGCCGATTGCCATTGCTTCGATGCCAATGGCGTTTTGGGGCGGTACGCTGATACCGCAGGAGAGTACCTATCAATATATCGTTGGCGCAGCGCTACTGTTGGCATCTATCCAATTTTTTGTGCGAATCAAAAATGAGGGAGACTGTGTTGAGCCGACGTTATTGATCGCAATTCCAGTGGGCGCTGTACTCGGATTTGTCTCCGGACTGACCGGGGTGGGTGGTGGAATCTACCTTAGTCCATTGTTGTTATGGTTGCGCTGGACGAAGATGCGTACCAACGCCGCCATCGCAGCGGCTTTTATTCTGGTTAACTCTGCCGCAGGGCTTGCCGGGCATGTGATGACGATCAATACATGGCCAGGCGACATGGCATGGTACGTTATCGCGGCGTTAATGGGGGCTATCGTTGGTGCTGAACTCGCGGTACGCAGGCTGGCGCCACCGATACTGCGCCAGCTACTGGGAGTGGTATTGGTGATCGCCGGGATTAAGATGGTGCTCACTGCCTGAGTTCGATGCGGATATCTGCTTAATGTCCAGGTAAGTGAGTCGCAAAGGAGTGTCAAACCGCATGGCAATTCGCGGGTGTTTGGATATGGCCAGTTAACGGAGTGCCTTGCGTATCACATCCCATGTGCAGCCAATCTTGCCATAACGATGAACTGTCTGGTTTGTGTCTTCAACGATTGTGATTTTAATGTTTTCCTTGTGTACACTCAGGTCAATAAATAGTATGTTTTTTCTTATGTCTATCTCCGACCCTGACAAATTACTGATCTTGTCTTTAATTGTTATGACGCTGACGCAGCGCAATTCATGGGTAAGACAGAGGTTGGCTTCGTCAGCATCGGAAGGTCGCTATGACTATGCCCGTCAAACTGGAAAGATTTCGTGAGTAGCGCTAAACCCGGAAAAATGGATTTAACACTTGTTGCGTACTACGGTGAAAAACCGCCGATGATAGCGAATCTTATTCAAGGAGTAATCAGTAAATTAAGCAAATTGCTCGGAGATGGATTTATCCCTTACACATTACAACAAGTCCACGGCACCATCATTGGCCTCGAGGGCTTTCGTGCGGGCGAACGAATTATCAATGCCAATTACGTTGCAAAACGAAATGAGTTTAGGGCGCAGAATTTGAATGCGGCGCTTGAGATCCTGAAGAGTGAATCAATGCTTCCTTTCGACGTAATTATTGGCGGCTTCTCCGATGATGGCCAGTATTCATTCACAAGTCGTGATGTTGCTCCATATTTGCGCTCTTTTTCTATACAAGGCTCATATGCGGTTGCAATGGGGTGGCCATATGTCAATGGTAAATATTCAAAGTCAATTGACAGGCTTCGCCGTGCATTAAATTCAGCAAATATTTTGCATAAATATCATGACTCGGTGGAGTCCGAAGATAATGATTTTTTCTTTGTTTTGGGAAACATTGTTAAAGAAAATGTCGATCAAACACGACTACAAGAAGCACAAGGTTGCCTACGATCTTTTCTTGCTACGCATGAGCCGGTAAAAGTACCGATTACCCGAAATTGTTTACGTTTGGTCGCCTACGTTGACGAAAAATTGCCACTTAAAACAAGTTGTTCATACACGCTGGATGAAGCTGAAGAGACAATCGACGAAATTCGACGCTTGTATCGTGAAATATTGGTCTAAGGAACCTCTGATTAATTGTCAGGTGACCGCAGAATATATCTCTGTGGTATGAGGAGTGAAGCGACGAAGCAATCTCATAACCCGATGACTCTCAAAATAGTAGGGGTTACTTCTCCATGGGACTTGACCTGGACTTCTAGTCCATCGCGCTTTTTCATGATGACACATTTGGCACTTAATCAGGGGTTCCTTAGTTACCCGAAAAATATTGTTTGGCAAGGACAAATGCATCAATGCCAATGCGTTCACCGAGAATACGCCCTGGCATATCATCGGCTGGCGGGTGAATACCCCCCCAGATTCGCGATAGACTGGTTTGATTCGAGGCGTCTCGATAGGTGGCCCATTGAAGGATTATGTCGGTACTTGGACCTTCCTCAAAGACCAGAAACTCATTCTTTTTCGCCACGAACTCCCCCATGCCCCCTGGGAAATAGGCATCGCCGGTGAACAGCGTCATCACTTCAGCGGCCGCGCGCGAAAAAGTTGAGTGGCCGGAAACATACCCTGCAAAAGGGGGGGAGACAAAATTGGGGCGTTGATAAGGCCACCAGTTTTCGGCCAGGATCCAGCCAACGCCGGCAACATCCGTGTCGGGGTTTTTGATAAATCGAGGGCCGCGCCAGGCGTATAATTTGATCTTGCCCACATGCTCATCATTGGCGCCTGCCAGCGGATCACCCTTATTTACCAGCTCGACCTTACCCTTCGTCAACGGAATCCCTAGCGGGTCATAACTGGCCAGGGTCGAATCGCTGCTTTGTCCACGCTCTGCCATGAGACGAATGGCAGAGATCGGTCTGACATAATCGTACCAGCCTTTGCTTCCCCAGGCCGTGATTGCCGAATCGTGCATAGCACCGCCCAGGGCAAAATAGGCCTTCACATCCCATTCAAGATTGTTGAGAATCGCCCCCGAGCCAGCGAAGCGTTTAACGTTCTTTGGGTGGTCACTGACATAATTCATGATCGTATACCAATGGCCCGGAGGTGTCTCAGAATCGGGTCCATCTGCCCAAAACTCGGCCAACACACGGGTATAATCACCACGTAACACCATGTTAGGCGCGTAGGGTTTGTTGGTCGACGGATTAATGGTATGTCCTGCCCCCGGATCACCACCGTCCAGTACGTTGTAATAGTCACGCAGTTCGACGAATCCCTGTGGCATATCATCGGCATTGCCGAAGGCACCCGGCGATATATCCCACATTACGCCATCGCCAGGATCAAGGTGTGATGACCAGATCGAGACCATGGCGAACCCCCATTGGTACTCTGCGGAGAGCGCGCCGCCCAGCAGTGGCGGTGCGCCAGGGTCTTTATAGACTGGGTAGTCATGACCGCTGCGCTGATAGATTGTACGATCCTTCTTCGATAGCGCAAACGGCTGAACTCTGCCCCATTCCGGCCCGACGAATTCTGTTATCCCGTCTGGCAAAGGGTTTCCCGACTGATCGACGAATTCCTCAAACAATAAGGGCTGCCAGCGGTTTATATTAACGATGCCAGCACTACCCGGAACAAGCGGATTCAGCGGAGGATTGAATGGTTGATAGTCAATAGGGCCGTAGTCATTCAGCTCGTTTGCACCATCCTGCAAACCATAGTCGATGACACACTGTGCGATGTAGTTGCCCAGCGCGGCGGCTGAGCCGTTGCTATAATCGATAGATTTATTTGACTTGTCATAGCCGAGCCTGGCGAGCAAGGCATTAAACTCCAGCACCGAGGCACCTGCATTAGGTGCCGGGTAAAAGCGGTGCCAGAGCAGGCGATACATGGCATAACTGATAGCCTCATGACGCGCCTGTTCGGTATTGGCTGGCATGTCGATACCATCGAATGGGCAGGTAAAAGTCCCCACAGTCTTGCCAAGTAAATAGGTTGATGCCTGTTGATCGAATGCTGCCCAGGCATCATACATAGCAATGGAGGTATGAAAGAGATTGCGCGAGTGAACTGTCGGCCTGGCGAGATCTATCCTGATGGCTGATAGTAGTACTTCATTCCACTGGCGTGCTATCGACTGATTTGTTACTGATTGCTCTGTAGAAACAGCATCATGCCTGTCTGGTTCCGAAGGGTCATTCACTAGTAGGAAAATACCCATCGTCAACAGTACGGCCAATATTGATAGCACGCTCAATCTTGTCGCAGGGTGCGCGGTGGCTAACTTCATTGTGCAAATATCCTACACGAATTCTGAGATGATGGGTGACCCATAAATTCCACAGGCGCTTATCAGGTTATATGTTGCCCGCCTGGTTGGTTATGTCGACAAACAACGTCAGTCGTTGTCCCGGCTGTAGATATTTACCGCGCGCCTTTGGGTTCCAGCGTTTGAGATTGTTGATGCTGACATTAAAGCGTTGTGAGATACGAGACAAGGAGTCACCACGTCGTACCACATAGCGAATACGCTGTGTCACCTCATCCAGTGCCGGGGCGATATCCGGGGTTTTGTTTTTAGCGACCTTGGTGGCGGACTTCCATATTACCAGCTTCTGGCCGGGACGCAGTGTGTCGCGTGGTGCCATTGCATTCCAGCGTGCGAGCTGACGTACGCCGACATTATGCGCACGGGAGATATCCCACAGTGTGTCACCATTTTGTACTTTGTAGGTTAGCTTAATGCCCTTTTTGGGTGAGCTCTTTATCGTTTTGGCGCGTTGCGTGGCGCTGAGGCTATAACTGGCGGGTGACCTGGCGGCAACCGGGATGATCAG
>CALZMY010000276.1 GCA_945788675.1 uncultured Gammaproteobacteria bacterium
AGATTAGCAGGGAGCCGCCGCTGATCGCTGACGAATTATTTCTTCGCGTTGCGTTCCTGAGCTTCCTTGATAACCTCATCCGCAACATTCTTCGGACATGGCAGGTAGTGTGAAAACTCCATCGAGAACTGGCCACGACCGGAGGTCATAGTGCGCAGATCACCGATGTAACCAAACATCTCGCTTAGTGGACAGTCAGCCTTGATGCGCACGCCGGTAATGCCCGCTTCCTGAGACTTGATCATGCCGCGACGACGGTTAAGATCGCCGATCACGTCACCGACATGATCTTCAGGGGTGAACACATCAACCTTCATGATCGGTTCGATCAGCTGTGGTCCCGCTTTAGGAATGGTCTGACGATAGGCTGCTTTAGCCGCAATCTCAAACGCGACTGCTGAGGAGTCAACGGCGTGGAAACCACCGTCCATCAGCGTTACCTTGATGTCGAGCAGTGGATAGCCCGCCAGTACACCTTTCTCCATGCTGAGTTTGAAGCCCTTCTCAACCGCAGGCCAGTATTCGCGAGGGACGTTACCACCGGTGACTTTCGATTCGAATTCGTAACCGCTGCCCGGCTCGCCCGGTGTGATGACGTAATCGATCTTCGCGAACTGACCGGAACCACCCGACTGTTTCTTATGGGTATATGAATCTTCAGTGATCTGCGTGATGGTTTCGCGGTAGGCGACCTGTGGTTTACCCACATCCAGTTCAATGCCGTGAGTACGCTTGAGGATATCGACCTTGATGTCGAGGTGGAGCTCGCCCATTCCTTTCAGAATGGTCTCGCCTGAATCTTCGTCGGTCTCAACGCGGAACGATGGATCTTCCTGGACCATCTTACCGATGGCGATGCCCATTTTCTCAGAACCCCCCTTGTCCTTCGGTGCAACGGCGATCGAGATGACGGGATCCGGGAATACCATCGGCTCCAGTGTCGCTGGCTGCTTTGGATCACACAGGGTGTGACCGGTCTGAACGTTCTTCATGCCGACGATGGCGACAATATCACCTGCCTGTGCACCATCCAGTTCGATTCGGTCATCGGCATGCATCTCAACGATACGGCCAACACGCTCGGTTTTACCGGTGAAAGTGTTGAGGATGGTGCTGCCTTTTTCGAGCTTGCCTGAATAGATGCGAATAAAGGTCAGTGCGCCGAAACGGTCATCCATGATTTTGAACGCCAGTGCGCGCATTGGTTTGTTGACATCAACCTCAGCGAACTCACCGGTGGCAGTACCTTCCAGGTCGACTTCTGGCTGAGGTTTAACTTCGGTTGGGCTTGGCAGGTAATCGACCACGCCGTCAAGCATAGGCTGAACACCTTTGTTCTTGAATGCTGAACCACAGAATGTCGGGAAAAAATCCAGAGAGATGGTGCCTTTACGGATACAGCGTTTAAGATCTGCAATAGATGGCTGTTCACCTTCCAGATATTTCTCCATCAGGTCATCGTCCTGATCCAGGGCGGTTTCGACCATCATTTCGCGATACTCATCAGCCTTTTCCTTGTACTCAGCTGGGATATCAACGATCTCATATTTCATTGGATCGCCCGAGTCATCCCAGATCCACGCCTTCATCTCCATCAGGTCAATCACACCCACAAAGTCGTCTTCGATGCCGATAGGCAGGGTCATAATCAGGGCGTTGGCACCCAGTACTTTTTTCACCTGATCAACCACGCGATAGAAGTCCGCGCCCATACGGTCAAGCTTGTTGACGTAGATAATACGAGCAACTTCTGAATCATTGGCATAACGCCAGTTGGTTTCTGACTGAGGCTCAACACCACCAGAGCCGCAGAAAACGCCGACACCGCCATCGAGCACCTTCAGTGAACGATATACTTCGATGGTGAAGTCAACGTGACCCGGGGTGTCGATGATGTTGAAACGGTGGTCTTTCCAGAAACAGGTGGTCGCCGCCGATTGAATCGTAATCCCACGCTCCTGCTCCTGCTCCATGAAGTCGGTGGTGGCGGCGCCATCATGTACTTCACCCAGCTTATGGATCTTACCGGTGAGCTTGAGGATACGCTCGGTGGTGGTGGTTTTACCGGCGTCGACATGTGCGAAGATACCGATGTTTCTGTAAAGAGATAGGTCTGTCATGTTAGTACTCTAGATTGGTTAATAAATAAAAACGTTCCAGATGGTCGATAATTTGTGCCCATGTATACCCATGTGTATTTGGGGCTCGCCATCGCGTCAAACTGTATTGCCACCCAATATTGCCGCCCAATATTAATGCTACATGGGGGAGCAAAACAGTGATCAGCCGACGCTTCGCGGACGATGACGTGTCTGATGCCAGTGGTTGCCAGCCATCGATTGCTTCGGGTGACCAGCATTTGAAAAGGGCGCATTTTACCTGAAAACTTTGTAAAAACAGAGAGTTTTCACCAATATTAGTGGATATTATGTTGCTGTGCTGTCAGCTGGATTTTGTCTAATGGTGGGTTTTGTTGTAACTTGTTGTTTTTTATGGGGCATATTTGCTCCATCGTTTTTGAAAAGGAATGAAGATGGAATATGCGTTCAGGCTCGATTTCAAGGTGAGGGACTATGAGTGCGACATTCAGGGGATCGTCAATAACGGCGTCTATCAGAACTACCTGGAGCATGCGCGCCATGAGTACCTGTTAGCCTCCGGGGTTGATTTTGCCGCGTTGGCGAAAAACAATGTCAACCTGGTGGTGGTTCGCGCTGAACTCGATTATAAGACGCCGTTGCAGAGTGGCGATGAGTTCTGGATAGGGCTGAACACGCAGCAAAGCTCAAAAGTGCGCTTTGATTTCTTACAGGATATCTACCGCAGTTCAGACGGTCGCCTGGTGATGAAAGCCAAAATTACCGGCACTTCGATCAACGAGCGTGGCCGCCCGTTTGTCCCTGAAGAGATTAGCGGGTTATTTCAGTCCGCATAAGCCCGCTTCTCGGTTTTTGAAAAAGCAATACATTTAATAACTTAATCGCTTCAGTTGCCTGTGGATAACGCCGCTAAACTGATTGAACTGGTTAATCTACTCCACAGGACGGAGATTCTATGCAGCGTTATCTGTTGATTATAGCGGGGCTCTTTTTTGTTGCCCTTGGCGCTATCGGTGTGGTGGTGCCCGGCCTGCCAACTACCGTCTTCATCCTGCTGGCGGCGGGTTGCTTTGCCAAATCATGTCCGGCGTTACACAACTGGCTGCTCGCCAACAAAATCTTTGGTCCGATGATCTATCACTGGCAGGAGAATCGGGCGATCCCGCGCCGCGCGCGCAGGATGGCGCTGTTGACCATCGCGCTTGTCGCGGTGGTCTCGCTGACGCTGCTGCAGGGGCTCTATCTGAAGTTGCTGGTGGCAGCGTTACTGGTGATTCCGGTGGTTATACTATTGAGATTAAAGGTCGTTGACGCCGCTGTTGTGCCAGTCAGTCGTTCCTCTACCTCTTCGAGCAGCCCGCTAGAGTAAGCCCTCACTCTGTTTCCAGCGGCACCCTGCACGATCACCTAAGCCGACAGGCTCCTAGCGTTGACGGCCGCGGGGCTGTGGCCGTTTTGTGGTCGTCGCTGTGCGCGCTGGCTTTCTTGTGCGTGGTGAGGTCACTTTTTGTTTCGGTTTGCTATTGGCATTGCCGCTCAATCTGCGGCTCCTGCTTTCACCAGTCCCTTCGGGCTGCCAAAGCGGTACCAGGTGTTGTTTACCGTTGCCGATGAGATTGGCATGCCCCATCTTCTTTAACGCCTCGCGCAGCAGTGGCCAGTTCTCTGCATCGTGATAGCGCAGGAAGGCCTTATGCAGGCGGCGCTTTTTGTCGCCCTTGGGGGTGCCGACATGTTCTGACTGGCGATCAACTTTACGTAGTGGATTTTTTTCAGAGTGATACATCGCCGACGCAATCGCCAGCGGCGTGGGGATAAAGGCCTGCACCTGGTCGAGTTTGAAGTTGTTTTTCTTTAGCCACAGTGCGAGCTGCAACATATCTTCGTCTTTGGTACCCGGGTGTGCCGAGATGAAATAGGGGATCAGATACTGCTCTTTGCCCGCCAGTTTTGAATAGCGGTCGAACATCTGTTTGAAGCGTTCATAGGAGCCGATGCCCGGCTTCATCATCTTGCTGAGTGGCCCTTCCTCAGTATGTTCCGGCGCGATCTTCAGGTAGCCGCCGACGTGATGGGTCACCAGTTCCTTGACGTACTCGGGTGAGCGAATCGCAAGATCGTATCTTAGCCCCGAGGCAATGAAGACCTTCTTGATACCGGGTAAATTACGCGCGCGGCGATAGAGATTGATCAGTGGTTTGTGATCGGTGTTGAGGTTGCTGCAGATATCGGGGTAGACGCATGAGAGCCGGCGACAGGCCGACTCGATCGCTTCCGTTTTGCATCTGAGACGATACATGTTGGCGGTGGGGCCGCCGATGTCGGAGATGTTGCCGGTGAAGCCCGGCACGGTATCGCGGATCGCCTCGATCTCACGGATGACCGAATCTTCCGAACGGCTCTGGATAATGCGGCCTTCATGTTCGGTGATCGAACAGAAGGTGCAGCCGCCAAAGCAGCCGCGCATGATGTTGACCGAGTGGCGGATCATCTCCCATGCCGGCATCTTTGCATCTTTGTAGGCGGTGTGAGGTCTGCGGGTATAGGGCAGCTCATAGACGCGATCAAACTCATCGCTCTCCAGCGGGATCGGTGGCGGGTTGAGCCACACATAACGTTTGCCGTGTTGCTGAATCAGCGCGCGGGCATTGCCGGGGTTGGTCTCAAGATGAAAGACGCGCGAGGTATGTGCATACAGCACCTTGTCAGTGAGTACCTGGTCAAAACTGGGCAGGCGCAACACAGTCTTGTTGCGGTCGGTCTTTTGCACGCGCGGGATAAACTGCACCACCCTGGTATCCGGGTCACCTGTTTCCGATGTGCTACCGCCTGTACTACATGCGGTTTCGTGGGCATAGGGATCGATGTGCGGTTCGATGCGCCCCGGCTGGTCGACATGGGTCGAATCCTTTACCGCCCAGTCAGCGGGAATCTGCTGCGTCATAAAGGCCGTGCCGCGCACGTCTCTAATCTGGTTGATCGCTTCACCGTTAGCGAGGCGATGCATCACTTCGACAAAGGCGCGCTCGGCGTTGCCAAAGAGCAGCATGTCGGCCTTCGAGTCGGGCAGGATCGAGCGCCGCACCTTATCCGACCAGTAATCGTAATGGGCGATGCGACGCAGGCTCGACTCGATGCCACCGATGATGATCGGTACCCCTTTGAAGGCCTCGCGTGCGCGTTGTGCGTAGACGATGACCGCGCGGTCCGGGCGTCTGTCGGGTGCACCATCGGGGGTGTAGGAATCGTTGCTACGCGTGCGTCGGTCTGAGGTGTAGCGGTTGACCATCGAATCCATATTGCCCGCGGTGATGCCAAAACAGATATTCGGTTTACCCAATGCCTGAAAGGCGCTGGCATCATGCCAGTCGGGTTGCGCAATGATGCCGACGCGAAACCCCTGCGCTTCGAGCAGGCGTCCGACCAGCGCCATACCGAAGCTGGGGTGATCGATATAGGCGTCACCGGTGACGATGATGATGTCGCAGCTATCCCAGCCAAGGTCATCCATCTCTGCACGCGACATCGGCAGTTGTGGCGCGGTGCCAAAACGTTTAGCCCAGTAGGGGCGATATGAAAACAGGTGAGTGGCTTTTTGCATAGTGAACGGGATGTCGCGATTGGGCGCCACGGCGTGGCGGGATTGCAGATAGGCGCTAGTATACGCGAATTCGCACGACAATATTATGGCTGGAATAATGTGGGCATTAGCGGCCTTAAGCCGCGCACGGCGGTGGGGCATGCCCACAGCAGCGATTACCGCGCTGCCAGGAGCCTGCTGGACTTAGGGAACCTCTGATTAATTGTCATTGCGAGCGAAGCGCGGCAATCTCGGCACTATAAGAATCATCTAGTTAGGAGATTACTTCGTCGCTTCACTCCTCGTAATGACAATTAATCAGAGGTTCCTTAACGAAAATGATCGAGAAAATTGGCCGAAATGGATTTTTCGCAGAGATTTATCCTAAATTCGACAGGCTCCTAGTGACAGGCTTTGATCTTGACGCGCCCCTGAACTGGAAATTCCACGATGCCCATCTCACGGCGTAGTTCGCGTAGATACAGTTTGCCGGCACGAAATCCTTCACGGAAAGAGAGTCGCATCATTTCGACCTCGGTCAACTGTCCCCCTTTCAGGGCGTGCAGAAAACCGCAGCGAAAACGGTCCACCATCAGATGGGGTGGAATCTGAATGCCGACATCGGCAGGTTCTGGGTAGGTGTACTGCATGATACACCTCCTTTTGTTGCTGGATATATTTACTATATCGGCAGCAACAAAAGGGGTATTTAGCGGCTTTTATGCGGAAAAAATACCTGGATAGTTAAACTCAGCTTGCGAGCGGTTTCTGCAATACCTTTGAGTTTCGCTGAAAATTGTAGAGATCGCGCCGTTTAACCGGCAGTGATTTAATATCGGTGTTCACAAAGCCGCGCTCACGGAACCAGTGAGTGGCGCGTGTCGTCAGGGTAAATAGTAGCGATAGCCCCTGTTCGGTCGCGCTGCGCTCAATCGCGTTCAACAGGCTATCGCCGTAACCCATCCCCTGATAATCGGGATGAACCACCAGACACGCCAGTTCTCCAGCGGCCCCATCACAGAACGGGTGTAGTGCCGCACACGCGATCACCATGCCGTCACGCTCAACGACGATAAAGTCAGCGATCTCCATCTCGATATTTTCACGCGAGCGGCGTACCAGCAGGCCGGCCTCCTCCTGTGGTTCGATCAGTACGAGAATGCCGCCGACATCATCGATGGTGGCACGCCGCATTCCCTCGTAGTCATCAGCGGTGATCAATGTGCCGACACCATCGCGCGTGAAGAGCTCCTGTAACAGCGCGCCATCGGTGTGACGGTTGATCAGGTGGGCGCGTCGCGCACCGTCACGGCACGCGGCTACCGCGGACCTGAACGGCTCGATGATCTCGGCGGGTAGTTTACGTTTTGCAGCAAGCACTGCCTCTGCGTCACTTAGTGTCAGTTGGCGCAGCAACCGTTTTCGGGTATCGAGCAGTCCCTTGCCATCGACGAGGCAGATCAGCTTGTCTGCCTGCAGCGCCGCCGTGGCAGCGGTGGCGACCTCCAGTGCTGTCAGGTTGAAGATTTCACCAGTGGGTGAATAGCCGGTGGGTGACAGCAGTACAATCGCGCCGTCATTGAGTTGGTGTTCAATCGCCTCGTGATCGATGCGCCGCACCTCGCCGGTGTGTAGATGATCGATGCCGTCGCGAATCCCCAACGGACGTGCAGTGACAAAGTTACCCGATGCGACCCGGATGCGCGCCCCCGCCATCGGCGAGTTGGCCAGTCCCATCGACAGCAGCGCCTCGATCTCAAGCCGTACCGTACCACTCGCCTCTTTGACGCACGCGAGTGCGGCATCGTCGGTGATGCGCAGGCCGTTAACGTATTCGAAGGTGGCATTGCGCGCCTTAAGCCGCTGCTCAATCTGTGGGCGCGCGCCGTGCACCAGTATCAGTCGAATGCCAAGACTGTTGAGGAGTGCGATGTCGTG
>CALZMY010000277.1 GCA_945788675.1 uncultured Gammaproteobacteria bacterium
CCAGCAAGCCGCTATAGCGCCGATGCACGACAACGCATGATCCACCTGCGTAACCTGCTGGCTCAACATGAACTCCACGTCGCCAGCTACTATATGGATAGCGGCACTTTTATTGCCGCTGCTAATCGCGCAAAATACATCATTGAAAATCTGCCACGCACACCAGCAGTTCCCGCAGCACTCACCCTGATGGCCTCTGCATATCAGCAGCTAGGGCTACAATCACTCGCAGACGATGCACTACGCGTGCGTAATAACAACTTCCCCAACTACACCGCCAAAACAAAAATGTAATAACAGACTCATGCCCCTCCAGTGCGTTATCAACCGCTATAGCTGTAACAAGGATAGTTCCGCTATCACTGCTGCCCCGTTAAATTGGGTATTCACGTCAAGCTCCCCTCTTTAGCAAAGAACACCCAAAAAGCGGGCATAATAAAAATGTCATATATGTCAGCAAACTGCATAGTTGCTAACCCCCTTTGATAAAGGGGGAGGATACAGTAGCCAAGGTTAGCATCCATGTTCTGTCCCTCAGAAATATTGATAACTCGCTGATCATGATCAAAAACAAAGTCTCTTTTTTGTCGTTAACGGGACAGCAGTGTTCTGTTATTATAAACAGAGGCTGTAGATTCCCGTCGCAAAATGCTGCGGTGCTGCACGCGATCCGACTTTACATCGATTCCCGCGCATGGGAAAACAACACGAGGAATAAGCGCATGTGGGACTTCTTCGAAACAGTACGCCACCGCCACTCGGTAAGGAAATATCAGGCGACCACACCCATCGAAGCGGAAAAGCTGCACGCTGTTGTTGAAATGGCATGTGCTGCACCCTCCGCTGGCGACCTTCAGGCCTATCAAATCACCGTTATTCACGACCAGGCAACACGTGACCTGTTACGCGAAGCGTCCCATGGGCAGGCATTTATCTCCGAGGCACCCGTGTGTCTCGTCTTCAGTGCCGACCCTTCCCGTTCCGCCGAAACCTTTGGTGAACGTGGCGAATCCCTCTACGCGATTCAAGACGCCACCATCGCCGCTACCTATGCACAGCTTGCGATTGTTGCCGCCGGCATGGGCTCAACCTGGGTCGGTAACTTTGATAATGCCGCCGTCAAAGCGGCACTCAACTGCAACGATGGCCTGCAACCCATCGCCATTCTCAGTGTCGGCTATCCAGCAGAACTGCCGGAACCCACGCCACGTCGTAACATTGATGACGTAGTAAAACATTTCCCATAAAAAAACCGAACTGACAGCATCAGCGCTGCTGTCAGTTCGGTCTTGCTTGCCGATTAACTCAGAAAATCAGATCGCGCTACGACTTACTAAATCGCCTCAGCGTCCTCTTCACCGGTACGAATCCGGATAATGCGCTGCACATCGCTCACAAAAATCTTGCCATCCCCAATCTTACCGGTGCGTGCCACTTCTGTAATGGCTTCGATGCATTGATCCAGCTGCGCCTCCGCGACGACGATTTCGATCTTGATCTTGGGTAAAAAATCGACCACATACTCGGCCCCACGATAGAGCTCGGTGTGCCCCTTCTGACGCCCAAAGCCTTTTACCTCGATCACCGTCATACCGGTTATCCCGATCTCGGACAACGCTTCACGCACATCATCCAGCTTAAACGGTTTAATTACGGCCTCTACCTTTTTCATTGCATGCTCCTCAATTAATCCTGTTACGCCAGTTTAAACAGATTGGGGTCAGTTGTCAGTTCCTGTCCGCTCAGGTGGCCATTCAGCTCAATCTTCATGAAAACCCGAGGTAATGGGATAACGGCGATCACGCCCAAAGGCGCGCTGTGTGATCCGTACCCCCGGCGGTGCCTGGCGACGTTTGTATTCATTGCGCTTCACCATCGCTACCACCTGATGCACCATCGCGCTGTCATACCCAGCTTTTATGATCGCATCGGGGCTCATATCCTGCTCCACATACATCTCCAGTACAGGATCGAGCACCTCATAGGGCGGCAGGCTATCTTCATCTTTCTGGTCCGGCGCCAGCTCAGCCGACGGTGGACGCTCAATCACGCGCTGCGGGATCACCTGCGACAAGCTGTTGCGATATTCGGAAAGGCGATAGACCAGCAGCTTCGGCACGTCCTTGATCGGCGCAAAACCACCCGCCATGTCACCATAGAGGGTGGCGTAGCCCACCGACATCTCGCTCTTGTTACCGGTAGTCAACACCATCCTGCCGCCCTTGTTGGAGATCGCCATCAATATAATCCCACGACAACGGGCCTGAATATTCTCTTCGGTAGCATCAGGCCTGGCACCCAGAAATTCACCCTGTAGTGCCGTCAGAAAGGATTGATACATCGGCTCGATCGCAATCTGGTGGCACTCGACACCCAGCGCCTCACATTCCGCAACGGCATCTTCAATACTCATCGCAGCGGTATAACGTGAAGGCATCATCACCGTCTCAACATTCTCTGCCCCAATCGCATCAACGGCAATCGCCAGTGTCAACGCAGAGTCGATACCACCCGAGAGGCCAATCACCACGCTATTGAAGCCGTTCTTTTCGATATAGTCACGCACACCCAGGACGATGGTGTTGTAGGTCATCGCATCATCTGACGGTAGCGGTATCACCTCGGCAGGTTGTGGAATCAATCTCCCCGCACTGTTTAACTCAAGCTCAACCACTGCCAGCTGTTCCGTCAATGATGGCAGACGTTGTGTCACCTCTCCATCCGCATTGATCACAAAAGAGCCGCCATCAAACACCAGCTCGTCCTGCCCCCCCACAAGATTGAGATAGATGATCGGCAGGCCACACTCTGCCACGCGTTGCGCCAGCACCTGCTCGCGTTGCCGCTGCTTACCCGCATGAAAGGGTGACGCATTAAGATTAATAATGAGCTGGGCACCTGCCTGTGCCGCCTGTTGTGCCGGTTGCGGCTGCCAGATATCTTCGCAGATGGTAATGCCGACACTGACTCCATTAATGTCGGCAACGGTTGGTTTGGTACCCGCAGTGAAATAGCGCTTTTCATCAAACACACTGTGATTGGGAAGGAGCTGTTTGTGGTAGCTGTGATGAATCGCACCATCGCGAATCACGGCAACAGCATTGTAACAATCGTCTGCCTCATAATGAGGATAGCCCAGCAGCAGACTGATGCCACTGACTTCGCACATCACCTTCGCTAGCGCCGCGCTGATCTGCCCCATCATGGCGGGGCGCAACAGCAAATCTTCTGGCGGATAACCGGTCAACGTCAATTCAGGGAAGACCACCACATCGGCCTTAAGTCGATCACGCGCCTCAAGTGCATGCTGAATCACTTTATCGGTATTGCCAGCAATATCGCCGACCAGCACATCAATCTGCGCCACTGCGACACGCAGTTTATCTGTCACGCTACCCCTCCATCCACCCAGCCAACACCAGGAAACCTCTGGTTAATCCATGAACATGCACTATAGCCGAAATAAATCAGAGGCTCTAGGCAGGGCAGACCTCTAAAATTCGATCACCCATATCCGCAGGCGATTCAGCAATAGAAACCCCCGCACTTTTCAGCGCTGCAATCTTATCACTTGCGGTACCCTTGCCGCCGGAAATAATGGCGCC
>CALZMY010000278.1 GCA_945788675.1 uncultured Gammaproteobacteria bacterium
CAGCAGCTGTTCAACAGCTTCAACGGGTTCGGAATAGGCCGATACACGCCGTGCCTGCGCCTCACGCCACGCGCCCAGCTGAAGATCATCACGCACAGTATGCGGCCCGCTACGCACCCCCACTAATTCACTTTCTGCAGGCAACAATTGCAACGAGACAAAATCATACGGCGACATCAACAGGTAATGATAGATACGATCAGACAGCAGGTGCACCTGCTCACCCTGCATCACGTATCTATACCCGTTCAGCGGCTCCAGTCCGCCAAAGGCATAACGCTCGCCATCAATGGTCAGCCACACGGCAGGCTCCGCCAACCCATACTGGGCCAGCGCCTCCTTTACCACTGAAAAACTGGAATGCTTCACTGCCCGCGTCAGCTGCAGCAGTGGCTCAATCCGGAAACGATTGGCCGCCAGCTTGAGTGGTGCCGTTAGCTGCCAGCCATCGGCAACGCGCGCTATGGTGATCACATCACGCCCGGGACGTTCAATTTGCAACTGTTGAACCTGTTCCGGCAGACGCTGCGATAACGTATCGGGGGTCTCAGCCGTATCAAGCCCGGGACGCAGATAGGCCAGCGCCCCCAGTCCGACGACCACAAACAGTAATAGTAGATTTAATAGCCAACGAGCGCGCATTTAGAGAGCCTCAGATTAATGCTAAGCAAAGCATACGTGCTCAGGACGTCGCTAACGCCGTCGACGTCGCCACCAGATAAAAAATCCAGTGCCAAGCAACCCCAGCGGTAACACCACAAGAAAGCCCACGCCAATCACGGCAAGCTCTGTTTCATCCAGCTCCAGCGTAATATCAGAGGCACTTCTCGCCGGGATCGACAACAAAGTATCATCGCTGACTAACCAGTTGACAATGTTCATCGCCAACTGCAGATTACCGCCCACCCCAAGGTAACCATTCGATAGAAAGTCGCCATCACCGATCACCACCACACGCTGTTGCTGTGCCTCACCACTATCAGATGTCACCTCTCGCTGCAACGCGACACCGATATTGAGTGGGCCGGCGATATCCTCATCATCAAAGCCGACGCTGCCTATCACCTCGCTACTCTCTGCCCAGGTGTTCGATAGCGTCTGTAGTAGCGCTGTCCGCTGCCATGCCGCATCCACATCATCAATGGCAATACCGCGTGCCATCGGAAACAAGGTATTGAAATCAAAATCCTTCACCACCGGATGGGTGCCATAACTCGCCACCAGCGCCATGCGCGGGTCATCGGTACCAAACAGCTGCATGCCGACCTGCGACACATTCGGATCAATAATCATACCCGGTTGTAGAATAATGCCCATCTGCTTGCCGATACCCGACAGGCCATACAATTCACCGGGATCGGCCAGCCACAACAGGTTACCACCACGATCAAGATAGCCCTGTATCGCCACCAACTCACCCGGTAACAGATCAGCGCGTGGCCCCGCGATCACCAGTAGTGACGTATTATCCGGCACAACACTCACACTGGCCAGATTGAGGCCGTAAAGCTGCGCCCCTTTGGCTTGCAACTGCTGCGCCCACGCAGAGAGGTCGTAGTTCGCCGCCGTCAGAAAATCACGCTCACCGTGTCCCTGCAAAAAGGCCACCTTGCGCTCACCACCACGCAACACTTTTTGTAACGCATTACTGATCCCCTCTTCCGACACCTGTTGTGTCTGGGCGTGCTGCCCATCATATTCAATCACCATCTCACCCTCGGTGGTGATATTCATCTCTCGTACGCGCTGCGGCTCGGCATCCGGATTGACAAACCGCAGTTCAATATTCGATTTATAACGCTGATAACGTCCCACCAGTTCAGCAATATGTTTTCGCATCAGCGGTGTTTCGCGCACGAATACCGTAATCACCACCGGCTGCGGCATCTCATTCAGCAACGCCACACTCGTCTCAGACAGGGTGTTGCGGCCATTCTCTGTCCAGTCGGCGTGATAGTTGTACTGGGTACTCAACCACCCCACCAGCCCAATGGCACCAAGGAACAGCACCACAAACAGCATGTTTTGCAACAACATCAAACGGCGGGATTTACGTGTAACCTTCATAACTGTCTTTAATATTGAGTCCGCTCGGCATCGAGCCGACGCACAGTGAGCACCAGAAACATGGCGATAAACAACAGGTAGTAGATCAGATCCGCACTATTGAACACCCCCTTCAACAGCGCCTCGTAGTGACGCAGGATCGACAGGTAGGCCAGCACATCATTCCCCTGTCCGCTGCTAGTACCGGACCCGGCATTACTCCCCGCCCAGTCGAGAATCCACAACAGCAGCAACACACCAAAGGTGCTGACCGCTGCGATGGTCGGCTGCGCCGTCAGTGACGACATAAACAGTCCCAGTGCGGCAAAGCTCGCCAGCAATAGAAACAGGCCCAGTGACGCGGCCGCCAACACACCGAAATCCAGCGTGCCGCCCAACAGCAGCGCCAACGGCATCATCAATATCATCAGTAACATCAACAATAGAAAGGTCATCACACCGAGAAACTTGCCGACGACAATCGACGCCATTGAAATCGGAGCGGCGAACAGAAGACTCAGCGTCTGGTTACGGCGCTCATCACTGATCAAGCGCATCGTGATCAACGGCACCACCAACAACAGCACCATCGCGGCATTCCCCAGCAGCGGCACCGCAATGATCTCGGTCATCCCCGGTGCAC
>CALZMY010000279.1 GCA_945788675.1 uncultured Gammaproteobacteria bacterium
CAGCATCCTGATGAGTGGACACATCGGCATTATGAATGACTGGGATAGCGGGTGCCGTGAGCTTAACCGAGGCCAGCAATGGGGCCATCTGCTCGGCTGCTGGACGCATCAGTTCACAGTGAGACGGCACACTGACCGGCAGTACCAGTGCACGCTTGGCGCCCGCCGCTTTAGCAATATCAGTAACACGCTCAACCGCCGCTGCTGTACCTGCGACGACCACCTGTCCCGGCGAGTTGAAATTGACGGCTGAGATGATCTCACCTTCTGCTGCCGCTTCACAGCATTTGATTACCTGCGCATCATCCAGTCCAAGGATGGCGGCCATCGCCCCTTCGCCTGCGGGTACCGCCTGCTGCATAAAACGTCCACGTTTCTCGACCAGATCGATCGCCGCGGTAAATGGCATAGCGCCCGCGCACACCAGCGCGCTGTACTCACCGAGGCTGTGCCCCGCCATCATCGCAGGTGTTACGGCTGAGCTGTTTTGCCAGGCACGGTACATGGCCACGCCAGCAGCGAGCATTGCCGGCTGAGTTTTATCGGTTTGATTAAGATCGCTGTCCGGGCCGTTTTGCACCAGCTGCCACAGGTCATAGCCCAGTACCTCAGACGCCTCGGCAAAAGTCTGCTCGATAACGACATCCACTGTCGCCATCTCAGCAAGCATACCGATAGATTGCGAACCCTGCCCTGGAAAGACAAATGCGATTTTATGACTCATGAAACAATGATCCAGATTTAGTCAGATTAAGAAAATTAGTACTTGAGCAGTGCCGAGCCCCAGGTGAAACCACCACCAAAGGCCTCCAGTAAAAGCGTTTCGCCACGCTTCACGCGACCATCACGCACGGCGACATCAAGTGCCAGCGGGATCGATGCTGCTGAGGTGTTGCCATGGTGATCGACCGTAACAACGACTTGATCCATCGACATATTGAGTTTTTTTGCCGTGGCCTGAATGATACGTATATTGGCCTGATGTGGGATCAGCCAGTCAACATCACTTTTTTCCAGGTTGTTGGCAGCAAGGGTTTCATCGACGATCCGCCCCAGTGTTTTGACCGCCATCTTAAAGACCTCATTGCCCTGCATCTGGATATAGGCCTCGCCCGCCTTCATCTTATCAAAGCCCTGCGAGACGCCATCGGGCACCGTCAACAGGTCGCTGTACTCACCGTCTGCGTGTAGATGTGTCGACAAAATTCCCGCTTCTTCGCTGGCCTCAAGCACCACCGCACCCGCCCCGTCACCAAACAGCACACAAGTACTGCGGTCAGTCCAGTCCAGAATGCGGGAGGTTGTCTCAGCACCCACTACCAGCGCACGGCTGGCACTACCCGTACGGATGAATTTTTCAGCGATGCTAAGTGCATACACAAAACCGGTACAGACCGCCTGCACATCAAAGGCAGCTGTGCCATGAATATCGAGTCGTGCCTGCAACAGACAGGCGGTGCTTGGAAAGATTCGGTCCGGCGTGGTGGTCGCCACCACAATCAGGTCAATCTCCTGAGGCTTAAGACCCGCCGCGTCGATCGCCTGTCGCGCAGCCTTTTCAGCGATGTCGCAGGTGGTCTCCCCCTCTACCACGATATGACGCTGTTTGATGCCGGTGCGTTCCGTGATCCAGTCATCGGAAGTCTCAACGATCTTCTCGAGGTCGGCATTCGTCACTACATTTTCGGGAAGATAGCCACCAGTCCCTGTGATACGTGAATAGATCAACTCGCGCGCCTCTCAGTTAGTAGTGACTCCAGCTGATTACCAATCAGGTGAGGGACATCTTTTTTGACCTCGGTGATCGCTTCATGAATTGCAGTCTCGAACGAAAGCTCATCGGCACCGCCGTGACTCTTGATCACAATACCATTGAGTCCAACAAAACTTGCGCCGTTATAGTTACGCGGATCCATTCTGGAACGCAGCGCATTTAATACGGGTGTCGCCCCCAGTGCCGCCAGTTTTGTCAGTGGAGAACGGGTGAACTCTTCCTTCATAAAAGTACTGAGCATCTTCGCGACCCCCTCGCAGGTCTTCAGTGCAACGTTACCGACAAAGCCGTCACAGACCACCACATCGACACTCCCTTTGAAGATGTCATCCCCTTCGACAAAGCCGACATAGTTGATATCGCTACTGCTCAGCAGTTGCGCCGTCTCTTTGACCCGCTCATTCCCTTTGATCTCTTCCGAACCGATATTGAGCAGTCCGATGGTGGGACGCTCGATATTATCAACCGCACTGGTTAATACAGAGCCCATCACCGCAAACTGAAACAGGTGTTCAGCTGATGAGTCGACATTCGCCCCAAGATCAAGCATGTGGGTGTGTCCGTTCATGGTGGGTAAAGTCGAGATAATCGCAGGACGATCAACACCGGGTAGCGTTTTCAACACAAAGCGCGCCGTCGCCATCAGCGCACCGGTATTGCCAGCGCTGACACATGCCGAAGCCGTTCTCTCTTTGACGAGGTTGATGGCGACACGCATGGAGGAGTCTTTTTTACCGCGCAATGCCTGCGACGGTGACTCATCCATCGCGACCTGCTCAGAGGCGTGCTGGATCGTCAGGCGCTCACCAACCGCAACACCCTGCTGCTGCAGGGTGGCCATTAGACTTGCCTGATCACCAACAAGGATCAGTTTGAGGTCGCTATTTTTCTTTAGTGCATTGAGCGCGGCAGGAATAATCACGAGCGGGCCGTGATCGCCCCCCATCGCATCCAGTGCAATGGTTAGACCCAAGGTCTATTCGCCTTTGCTCTCGACGACTTTGTTGCCTTTGTAGTAACCATCAGCAGTGACGTGATGACGCAGGTGCGTCTCACCAGAGTTTGAGTCTACTGACAGGGTCTTTGCCGTGAGGGCATCGTGTGAACGACGCATGCCACGTCTTGATGTTGATTTTTTACTCTTTTGTACAGCCATGCTAACCACTCCTTAAAAACTAAAAACACTTACGCTTAACTTGTCACAACCCTTTTAAGTGCTGTGTGACGCGCAACACTCGATACTCAACACGCTCTGATTTGCTTAACCAATGTTAATCATCGTCAGATTTCGCTTTTTTCAATCCAGCCAACGCGGTAAACGGGTTGGGCTTTTTTTCCTCATCAGCTGGCGGAATATCCTCGTCCGGCTCATGCTGAAGCACCGCCACCTCACATTCATCTTCAGGATGAAATGCCACGATCGGCAGTGCCAAAATCAATTCGTCTTCAACCAGTTCTCGCAACACCACCGTCGGCGTCGTCAGTACATAGGGTTCGTACTCACTCGACAGCTGTTGACCGACGGCCTCAGAATCCACAAATCCCAACGAAATGTCAGTCTCGATAGGCGTTTCAACCGCCTTCATGCAACGCTGACATTCCAGTGCCAATTCGGTCTTCAGATGCCCACGCAAAAATTTAGTGTCCTGCGGGTCAATATCAAACGCCAGATCTATTTCGACCTCACCATTTTGGTGGCACAATGAACCTGCCAGACGATCCATTCCAGTCAAAGGCATCAGGCCCTGGAGATGTTCACCACGATCGCATAAACTGAGCGGCTTTATATATTCTTGTAAACGGGTCGACATAAACCCGCAATTCTAGGGCGAGAAGCGCTAACTGTCAAAAATTATTAACAAAATACAATAAGATGCGGATCGCTGTGTGGTTGTTAGCTGACCCGACTTCGAGCTAATATCAGGCCATAATAAGGCACACCCAATGCAGCAGATATTTGCTGTAACTCAATGATATATAAAGATGTATAATACAAAAAAGCCCCCTGAACTGATTTTGGCATCCAGCTCTCCTTTCCGCAGAGAGCTGCTGCAACGCCTGCAACTCCCGTTCGACGCGATCTCACCAGAGGTCGACGAAACGCCCCAAAATGGGGAATCACCCGAAAAACTGGTCGCACGCCTCTCCCTGTCGAAGGCGCGCGAAGTGGCGAAAAGACATCCCGATGCGATGATTATCGGTTCGGATCAGGTCGCCGTCCTCGATGGCCAGATTCTGGGGAAACCGGGTAATCACCAGCGTGCGCTCGAACAGTTACAGGCTGCCTCCGGCAGACGGGTCTCATTTCTGACAGGACTGTGCCTGCTGGATGGTCGGGATGGCCGCCATCAGGAGATGGTGGTGCCATTTGATGTGGCGTTTCGGCAACTGAGTGACGTGATGATCGAGGCCTATCTGAAACGGGAGCAACCTTATCACTGCGCCGGGTCTTTTAAGTCCGAGGGGCTGGGGATTGCGTTGTTTGAACGGCTGACAGGGGATGACCCGACGGCATTGATTGGATTACCGTTGATTCAGCTGACGCGGATGTTGGAGAAGGCCGGGGTTTCCGTGCTTTGATGGTGCTGCTTGATCAGCAACCTTCTTTACGGCTGTTGCGCACGGCGTGCGGCCTTACGGGCCTCTCTTTTGATCTCTTCGCTATCGAGGTAATACTGGTAGAGACCACAGACCCCCGGAAACACAATCACGAAAACAACGCCGCTGATCTTTTTGCTTGTAGATGACCATTTCCATACATAGGCGAGCCGCTGGATAGCGTAGCACCACAGTACGATGCCACACAGAATCAACCCACCCAGTAAAGCTGTTTTGGCGGTGGATAGTGCCGCTTCACTCGCCATGCCTTCTTTTATTAATTCAGGCGTCAGGATAGAGAGCACCACGAAAAGCGGGATGAGGATAAGCGAAGCTGAAAAACTCCAGGCGTAGATTTTATTACTGTTTTCCATGAGGGTTATCTATTATTGAGTGCAA
>CALZMY010000280.1 GCA_945788675.1 uncultured Gammaproteobacteria bacterium
AACAGCTACTGGTGATCGTCCCGCGTCATCCGAAACGGAGCAGCGCCATCCAGCAACAGCTCGCAACACTCACAGACAAAGTTGCCGTACGCAGTCGCGACGATTCAGTCGACGCAACCACGGAGATCTACCTCGCCGACACCCTCGGTGAACTGACCAGGTTTATCGCAGGTGCGGAATTTGTCTTCATGGGCGGCAGCCTGGTGCCGGTCGGCGGACACAACATTCTGGAAGTGGCGCAACTCGGTAAAGGGGTGCTGTTCGGCCCTCACATGGAAACCTTCAGTGATGAAGCGAAACTATTTATTGAGGCCGGTGCTGGCATTGAAGTTAACGATGATGAAGCGTTACAGCATCAGATCACAACGCTACTTAGCGATCCCACTACGGCCAGACAACCAGGGGAAAACGGGCGCAAGCTCATCGACCAGTGTCACGATATCCTGCCGCGCTACCTCGCTGAGATCGAGCCTTACTGCAAAGTAAATACTTCAGCAACCACTGGTTAAGCGCTGATAACAAAAAATAGTACTCATGTGGGAGAGGTCATTATCACAGCCAATAAAGGTCGAATCGAATGAACGTAGCTACCAGTCAAGCAACTGTTTAATACACCAGACAGTCTTTCGGTTATAGTAAGTGGCAGGCAGCTACCGACCCGTTGCTGCCTTTGGCTGGTGATGGATTGAATGTCCGTTATGGAGCGGACTGCAGAAATGTCGCGAAAGCGGGCATTCCTTAATAGGTGTAAATTGTATTGTAAGGCCTGATATCGCTCTCCTCGTAAAACCATAGTATATGTATGCCAAACTGGACTGCAAGATCAATCGGCAAAGTCTCCACTACCAGCGGTTTAAGCTCACCGCATTGATGCATGAATGTGTCCGATTGTTCAATTGGGGTGAACAAGAGGCCGAGTACCGAAAACCTGCTAAAGAAAACTACCAGTGAGCCGTTAGGATCTGAACGGAGGCACAAAGTCTAGGGCTGTTTCCGTGAATACCGTCATATTTTTGGATAAACACAGCTCACGTGTGCTTAAGGAGAAGAACCATCATGAAGACCCCGGCATATCTGTCACTCATATTCATTCTTTCATTCATTGCACAACCAATGGCCACGGCGGGTGAGTTAGTGCTTTCAGGCTCCACGACCGTGCAAAAACGGGTACTTGAGCCTGCTGCTGATGCCATCGAGGCAGCCACAGGGGTAAAAGTAACGGTCCGTGGTACATCTTCCGGCAAAGGTTTCAAGGAAATTCTGAATGGAGGCGCCAGTGCTTCCATCTCATCCAGTTCATTAAAAGGGCTATTGGAGAAAAATAGCTTAGCCGACGATGGCACTTATCAAGAGCACGTTATTACACGTGACGTCATTGTGCCGATTGTCCATACATCTAACTCTGTTTCCGAGCTGACCTTCCAACAACTTTCTGACATCAATACCGGAAAAATCAAAAACTGGAGCGACGTTGGCGGCCCCAATCAGAAAATTATAGTAATCACATCCAGCAAGGGGTCAGCCACACGCTCGGTGTTTCAAAAAAAGGTGATGAATAAAGCAGATTATGTCAAAGGTGTTCGCGAAGTTAAGTCTACCCGCCAAGAAGTCGGCTTGGTTAGAAAGTTCAAAGGCGGAATCGGTGCCATATCAGAAGGGTTTATCGCCATGAACCCAGGCAAGGTCAAGGTCGTCAAAACGGACGAGATCTCTCGTCCTCTTAGCATTATTACGAAAGGAGCCCCGGAGGCAGACCTTCAAAAAGTAATCGACTTCTTGAAAACACCTGAGGCCCAAAAGCACTTTAAATAGCGTGACAGGTTCTTTTTTGCAAAAGAAACTTAACAAGCCGACTGGCTGATAGGGGAATGGAGTCCCCTCACATAACTTACTATTAAGTAGCAGGGGTAACGTAGATATGAAACTAACGACTAAAGCATTGTGGATACCCGTGGGAATTCTCGTGGTCGTTTTTTCTGTGATGGGGGCAGTGTTTTCATGGCTCGTTATTTCAAATTCCGAGGAAACTCAGAGCAATGCCTTAACAACATTAATTCAAAGTGAAGTGAGCGAGATCACCACTGGATTATTGCTCATTACTTCGTCGCAAGCCCCTGCTGATGCGATGATTGGCCTGGATGCAGATGATGATACGATGGCAGTGGATTTGGTTAATCAAGTCTCAGGTATGGGACTTGATGCTGTCCACTTAACAGATCTAAACGGCGAGCGGAAATATTCGAGTCAAGGGGACTTTCCTTCTGAACTCAGCTTGCTGTTAAAACAGGCACCTCGCGAGCGGGGCATAGTTAGCACTGCAGTGATTGGCGAGTCACTACTTGGCTATGCCCCTATTATTGATATTGATGAGTCAGTAGGATTTTTGGTGTTTTCTATTCATGTCCCAAGCGATTTATTGCTTTACGCCCAGAAAGCGGTCGAAATGGAAAATCAACTCAGTCAAGGGGCCGGCTCGCTAAAGGCTTCAGAAGTGATTGCAAAAACAGAGCACCAATTAAAGACTAATAGCGAAAGTTTTTTAAATCAGATTCTAATGACCATCGCGTTCATGTTAATTGCGGGGTTGGCGCTAATTATTGGCGTACTCGGTACCACATCTCGAAACATTATTCGCCCCATCCACGAGTTGCTATCAGTTTTCAATAAAATGGCTGAGGGTGATTTTACTCATCGGGTTAAGGTGACCTCTTCAGATGAAATCGGCCAACTACAAACTGCAGCAGATGCCACGGTCACTAATCTACACAACATGATTAAAAATGTGGGCAATGTGACGGCACAACTGTCATCTTCTTCTGAAAGTATGGATAAAATCACAGAAGATACCCGCCAACGTGTCGATCAACAACGAAAGGAAACAGAACAAGTTGCAACCGCAATGAATGAAATGGCCAGCACCGTGCAAGGTGTTGCCCAACATGCCTCCGATGCAGCTAATGCTGCCAGCACGGCTGACAAGGAGGCAAGCGACGGAAATAGCGTAGTGAACGAAACAATGAGTAGTATAGGTTTACTTGCTCAGGAGGTTGAAACTGCCGCGGAAGTAATCAAAAAAGTCGAAGCAGACAGCGAAAGTATCGGTGCAGTTCTGGACGTCATCAAAGATATTGCTGAACAGACTAACTTGCTGGCGCTTAACGCCGCGATTGAGGCAGCTCGAGCAGGTGAACAGGGGCGCGGCTTTGCGGTTGTTGCCGATGAAGTACGCACCCTTGCAAGTCGTACCCAACAATCTACCCAGGAAATTCACGAAATGATCCAAAGCTTACAGACGGGTGCCCAGGGTGCCGTACAAGCCATGGACAGCAGTCGGCAACGTGCACAGGCAAGCGTTGAGCAAGCAGGCAACGCCAGCGCCTCTCTGAGCTCTATTACCCAGGCCGTCACGACCATTAACGATATGAATACCCAGATTGCTAGCGCTGCAGAAGAACAAATTGCAGTGGCTGAAGAGATAAACAAAAATATTGTTAGCATTAATCAGGCAGCGGAAACTAATGCCGAAGGCGCACATCATATCGCCACGGCGACTGAGGAACTAAATGGATTGTCAGAAAAACTTGGTGGGCTCGTCGGCCGATTTAAACTTTGATGGAATCCGCACGCCTAAGTCGTGCTGTTCCTGCTTCCTCGTCCTCGTTGGGTCATTTACTGAAGATTGCACGCTAATCCTGAAGACCAGCTTTGTCTATGGTGCAGTCGCTCGATGTTCATGGGCTGAAAGGCAGTTCTTGGCCGACAGCGGACTGATGGCATAGCCTAAATCTATTTAAGAGAGGGTGTGTAAATCCTGAGTGCCCCTAAGCACTTTACGCCGCAGTGCTTTCCTAGCACGCAAATCGTCAGAAGCAATGACTTTTTCCACCTCTACAAGCAAAGCCAGCGTTTCTGAATAACGCTGCTTAATGGAGAGTATTTCGGTATAGACCAGGGCAACATCTTTAGTGAATTGCGGGTTGGCCTGAATACGCCGAAGCGCTTGTTCTACTGAATTATCCATCCGTTAATAATGAATCAGACACCTCGCCAATATCAACAAAAAAACACCACATAATGACAGCACAAGTGCTATCAATGATTGCACATTAGCGCTAACAGTGATATCATTGCTATCACTCAATCAGCGAGGAAAGATCATGGATAAACTGCTCGTTAGAAACCTCGAACCGGAGGTCGTTCAAGCCCTCAAACGCCGCGCCGCTCAACATGGCCACAGCGCCGAAGCGGAGCATCGCGAGATTCTTAAACAAGCCCTGCTTGGCCCAAAAAAGCGAACCTTCGCCCAGGTATTGAAAGCCATGCCCAACGTTGGCGAAGACAGCGACTTCGAGCGGGTAGAAGACCCCGAGAGCCGCGATGTATTTGCTTGATACCAACGTCCTGAGCGAGATTCGTAAAAAGGAAAATGCCAACACTGGCGTTACTGAATTTTTCGAATCAGCCATTAAAAAGCAAGAAAGCCTCTATCTTTCAGTCATTACCATCGGTGAAGTTCGACGCGGGATTGAAGTGATCAGGCATCGCAAAGACACTCGACAAGCGAACCAGCTAGAGAAGTGGTTAAACCTGATACTCAGCGAGTATCAGGATAACGTTCTGGCTATCGACGCAGAGACAGCCCAGCTATGGGGTAAACTCAGAACCCCACACCCGCAACATGCGCTGGATAAACTGATTGCGGCCACCGCGATCATTCATGAGCTGGTCGTGGTGACACGCAACGAAAAGGATTTTAAACAGACTGGCGTTAAGGTACTCAATCCCTTTCAATAATAACGCTTAAACTGGTCAAGTCTTTACTTATAGTATTTAAACGACTTACGATAGCTTTGTCTTCATCCGCTAATAATATTAGTCTCGAAATATGATGTGGGTTGGCATCAAGTGGTCAGAACACTTGAACTTACAAGGTGATTTCCAGGGACCATTCTCTGGCCACCCCGGGTTTCGCTGTAAGCTCAGCCCGGGCTACATAAATATTTGGGATGATCAATGGGCTCAGTGTCGTTGACTTAGCCTGCAACGACAGCTTATGGCAAAACCTGCCATTCAGAAATACCGCGTCACCAGAAACTCAAGATAATCATCACTACGCAGAGAATAGAGCTGCGTCTGTGGTGTGGTATTGGAAAAGAATCGTGCTTCGATGCTGACACTCATTGAATCACCGATGCGTCGCGAGCCTTCAAGCGAGATAAAACGTTCATGTTGGTCAAGATCACTTGCGACCAGTGCCAGCAGGGTGGTGTCTTGCACATCATTAAAAGTGAGGCGGTTGCCAATGGCGATGTCGTTATTAGCGAGCGGTGCCTGGCTGCCTTCGCGGCTATCGTATTGATACTCCATCACCAGCCCGATATCGATGGCGGATTCAAACAGGCCATACCAGGTGTATTCAAAACCACCGACCGC
>CALZMY010000281.1 GCA_945788675.1 uncultured Gammaproteobacteria bacterium
GATGATGGTCATTACGATGTGATCGTTGGCGATCTGTTTCATCCGGATCTTGTGGGGCGTAGTGCACTGCTATCGGTGCAGCAATTTGAGCGTGCCAGGCGGCGTTTGAATGGCGATGGCCTGTTTGTACAGTGGCTAGCATTGAATCAGTTTGATGCACGCTCATTGAGTATCGTATTGCGCAGCTTTGGACAGGTCTTTCCGCAGGCGGTGCTGTTTGTGGATGGCTTCAGGATCGGCCTGGTTGGCCCTAATGGTGAATTGGGTGGCGCGTCTGCGCTGTTGGCGAATCTACAGCGCTTGACTCCCGAGCAACAAGCGCATGCTACAGGGGGTGAGGGTGGCTGGACCTGGCTAGGGCGCTTTTGGGGCAAGATTGATGAGGGCCATGGGGTGGTGCAGGATGAGTGGGCACCACAGCTGGAATATGCCTTGCCAAGATTGCGCTTCAGCGATGGCGGCGCGTTGCCACAACTGCTTGAATTACTGCTACAGAAACGCCCATCACTGGATAGCGCGCTGAAATTGCTACAGGTGGATGCTGCAAAGCGGCCGCAGTTTGAACGCAGTTATGTCGCCACGGGTCTTGCGGTACAAGGCTGGCTGGCATCGCTGCAGGGGGATGTGGGAAAGGCGCAGCGTTTGATGCGATTTGCCTATGAGGCCAATCCAGAAGATCGCTGGATTGGATTCGACCTTGCTGACGCGATGTGGGTGGCTTTGCCGGAGATGGTGGCACAGGGGCGGGGAGAGCGGCAGATGCTGTTATCGATTTTACAGGTACGTCCGGACCATGAATTGGCGCTCAAGGCGATGTGGCAGCTTGAACTGCGTGAGGGCCATGAAGGTCAGGCCGAAGCTTATCGAGCGCGTATCAAGGCGGTGAGTCCGCTGGCAAGTAATATCTAGCCTGACGGGAGTATTGCAGGTACAAAAAACCCGGCGTCTGCCGGGTTTTTTATTATCTGTTGTCGGGACAGGCTTATTGGCCTTCACCGCGACGCTTGATAACATCTTTGAATGCGGCGTCAGAAACGACATACGCACCAATAATCAGAAATGTAAATATAGAAATTGGAATTAAAACGTTTATACCAATTTGTTCAATCATAGCCCCTCTCCTCCAGATATCTTGTTTTTGTCTGGCCTGATATCCCCATATAGGGCCAGACCGAACGCCGACTATAGCCAATCCATCATCAAAACTCAATAGCTTATCCGTGTCGAAAGGATAATAATGCGGGCTCTCACTGCGACGAAAAAATGGCGGATTTCATATCGAATCATGATGCTACAGGCCTTTCCTGTCCGCTAGACTAAAACGGCGCCAACTCCTGTGGTAAGATTAGCCGTTACGAGGGATATTTATGCGTGCAAATGAAGTTTTGAGTAAAATTCCGGTGGTCTCCATTGGGGCAAAATCGGCAACTCCGCAGCAAGGGTTATACTGGAAAAACCGTCTGGCTCGATTCGGCTTTGTTGCGCTGATAATCCTGATCCCACTGCTCGGGATCTTCCGCATTGATGTCTCTTCTGGCTTCGTTATATTGGGGTACCAGGTCTGGTTCTCCGATTTCTTTCTGGTCTTTGGTTTCTGGCTATCTGTCGCCTGCCTGCTGGTATTGATGTACTCGATGTTAGGCACGGTCTTTTGTGGCTGGGCATGTCCACAGAATACCTTTTCCAACTGGGCGAACAGCGTGACCGAAAAACACCTTGGTAAACGCGCCGTGGTTGACTGGAATAACGAATTCTCCGCGCGCATCGCCAGCGCAAAAAACAGATGGGGCAACTGGGTGATGCTGAGCATTAAATTATTGCTCGCTTCGATGCTTCTGGCATTGATCCCGATGCTCTACTTTAACTCGCCCGGGGCGATCTGGTCGTTTATCACTTTTCAGCAGGATGACCGACTGGCCGGGTCGTTGCACTGGATCTATACCGTGTTCGTCTTTGTTGCACTGGTAAATCTTGCGGTGATTCGTCACTTTATGTGTCGCTATATGTGTATCTATCGCATGTGGCAATACCTTTTCAAGACGCAGGATACTTTGCATGTCGAGTACGACGAGTCACGTGCGGATGAGTGTGCAAAATGTAATTATTGCGTGACTTCATGCATGGTGAATATCGATCCGCGTAACACCAGTACCTATGATAGTTGCACCAATTGCGGTGAATGTATCTCGACATGTAACAAGTTACATCAGAAAAAAGGTGGTGTGGGGCTGCTGAGTTTCAAGTTTGGTAAGCGCAAGCACGTGGTGGAGGCTGATGGAGTAAAACTAACCAGTGGGAAGCGCCGAGCTGTATTGATTGTGCCGGTGTTCCTGTTGGGATTTAGCATGTTTGTATGGGGGCTATGGTCATATCAGCCGTATCAATTGACGGTCTATCGTGCAGAGATGATGCATGGGCAACAGGTCTCTGATTATCGTGTGAATATCGCTAATAAGGTTTATGGCCATAAAGCTGTGAGGATAGCGGTTGAAGGGTTGCCGGTATCAATGTATTCACTGGACAGGGTGGATCTGGCGTTTGATACCGCTGGGCGCAAGGATGTGAATCTGAAACTGAAAGATGGCCTACCAGAGGGGCTAACGACATTTATTGTGCGGGTGACGGCAGATGATGGCTGGACCGCACATTATCGCGTACAACATTTAGTAGATCGGGGGGTGTGATGAACGATTCCACAGATAAAAAGATACTTGAGCCGATGAAAGAGGCCGAGTGGGGTAAGATCGAGGGTGATCAGATGGGGTACGGCAGCGAGGAGGAGCGCTATAGCAAACGCGGCCTCGAAGATTGGGAAATGGTCGAAAAGATGGAGACCTCAGAGCACCGCATCCCGTACTGGTTCTTTGCACTCTTTGGTGTGTTGCTGTTGGTGGCGGTGGGTTTGACCTTTCCATTCTGGGGCGTGCGTCCCGGTTATGAACGTTCATGGTTTGACTGGGGCATTCCTGTTGGAGTCGCGTGGTGTGTGTCAATGGCTGGCATTATCTATTATATGGTTGACTACCGTCACCGTGACAGCGATAAAAAGAAAGAAGAAGCAGCACGCAAAGAGGCTGAGATGGATAGCCTGCTGCGTAATGACAAAAATGAGCTGTAATCGAAACGCAAAACTAGAGTAGAAATGATGTTTGTCAGTATGCAAAAACGAATGATTAACCTGGGTGGACTAGTATTGCTGTTGCCACTATTGTTGCTGTTGCCACTATTGTTGATGGGATGTGCCGGTAGCGAAGATACGCCGACGTTACCGACCAAGCACTGGGGCGATATCGAAGTGAAGGTGGAGACGCGTCCCCCTAAGATCAAAGTTGGGATGGTCGAGTTTGTGGTCATCGCCGCAGCCCATGGA
Organism: uncultured Gammaproteobacteria bacterium; assembly: GCA_945788675.1. GTDB lineage: Bacteria > Pseudomonadota > Gammaproteobacteria > SZUA-140 > SZUA-140 > SZUA-76. The sequence continues at coordinate 3,371 of CALZMY010000281.1, forward strand.
CGCAAACCGTCCAATGACCTGGTGGTGTCGCTACGCATGGAAGGTCGTGAGAAATGGCATCAATCAATTCAGGACGGCTTTCTTGGCGTCTATCGCCGAGTGGTTAATGTTCGTGACCCTGCTAAGGATGTATTAGCGGTAAAATTGAGAGTCAAAAAGACAGATAATGAGAAAATACTTTATTTCCCGCTGGCGTTGCAGCAGGCAAAAGCGGTGGCAGCACCGTAACCGCTTAACATAACGGCGCTATTTTATTTTCGCTTCAGTCCTGGCGCTTCTACCCAGCGGCGCAATAACATAATTTTGTCACCTCCCTCTTTTTTCTGACAGCGAGGGCAGTTGAGGTGGCTGAGGTAGAGCTCTTTGGGCCGCTTACCTGACTCGATTAGCCCAATGGACATCTCGCGTACCGGTACCTGCAGTGTGCTCACATTGCCCTTGTGAATCTGTACTCTGACATTGAAGGGACTCGGCAGAAAGCTGATGCGGCGTGAGGGTGAACGATTATGTGACAGCAGGCGAATGCGTTTACCACGAAACATGCCGGTACGTGTCAGCGCCAGTCCGGGCCATTTTTCTTCCAGTTCGAGGTTCGCTATCTCTGTCTGTTGCCGTTTGGCGTAAAGTTCATAGGCGATTGGCATGTGCAGGAAGCATGAAATTGGAATCGTATGAATGCACTGCCCACCCAGGTCAATATCCTGATTATGCCATTCCGGATACTCACTGGGGCAGCCGCATTCACGAATCATGATTTCTTATAAGCCCTTATGACGGTGGCGAAAACGTTGAAAAAGAAGACCCAGAAGCCGATGCCCATGCCGGTAGAGACCGTGGCGATGATCGGTTTGTATTTCTGGTGCATTGCATCCATCCCCTCAAGGTCACCGGCCAGCAGCAGATTGCCTTCGAGAGTACCGAAGATCATCAGTGTGCTGTAAAAACCGATCAACCCCAGTGCCGTCCACCAGAAGGTGTGGAAGACCAGACGGCGAGACCACAGCGCCAC
>CALZMY010000282.1 GCA_945788675.1 uncultured Gammaproteobacteria bacterium
CCGAGGCGTTTTTGATGAAAAACCTTCGACGTCAGCGCGGTTCACTGATGATTGTCTCAATCATAATGATTCTTGTATTGAGCTTTTTAGGCGTCGCCATTACCTTTCTCTCAGTCACCAGCACCCATAACGCTGTTGATGAACTCGCAGCAAGTGAGACCTTTATGCTGGCAGAATCAGGACTCGAACGCGGCATAAAAGAATGGAGCCTTGCCCCGTCAACCTATACTGGCGAAGGCCCAGTCAGCTTTGGTAAAGGCACCTTCACTGTGACTGCCGTGCTACTGTCTCCAACTCAGGCCAACATCACCAGCAACGCAACCGTTCCAACGATCAGTGGCAATACCACTCGCACCATTGATGCGATTGTTGACCTTGGTGGCGCATCTACTTCCATTCCAACGGATGACCTGGCTGACTGGCCTACCGAAGTACTCTCCAAAACGGACGGTACAACCTCTATCGTCGACGGAGGCATACAATTTAAGATCAATGATGTAAATAAAGCCAAATACAAAGGCCATCGAGAAACCGGTACCACTCCGTCCCTCATCAGCCTTAACGCGGGTGAGTCCATCAATCTCGACTTTGAATACAAAAAAGTCTGGGTCACCGGCACCCCCGATGCAAAAGTACCAAAAAAAATGGATGTGGATGTAGAAATGGTCAGCACCACCGGAACAAGTTATGTCGTCTGGTCTGAAAATAATGAGTTCAACAATCCCAGTTGGCTAACCGCACCTACCATCAATTGGACGGTACCCGGCGGTGTCACCATCAACAGAATACGCCTCTCCTTTGACCTGCAAAGAGATAAACGTGGCTACATCCCCGAGGTCTCATTTAAAAACATCACCATCAGTTCCGGTGGTGGCAGTGGTGCAAACATCGCCTCCTGGCAGGAAGTCATCCCCTAAGAGCACAGCCACTGCTATTTCCACCTTTTGCAACACATATATTCCCGTCCCTTTCCTTTTCAATCAAGTATTTAGCAAGACTGTCGATATCTTTTTAGACGCAATGGAAGACTCTAAGTAATAAAATAATTCAGGGACAATAACTTGTTTGGTGCACTGCTAAAAAAACGCCCACTGCCAGGATTATGTGCGATTAATTCCAATACAACGGGCATTGCTATTGCCAGGCTTGCCCATCGTAGGGACAAGCCTACGCTTGAGCTATGTGACTATTATCCATCTGATGGATCCCCCTCGCCGCAACTAAAACAATTAGCAGATCAACACAAGCTCGATCTTTACAGATGCATCAGCTTGCTCAGCAGCGAGGACTACCAGCTCTTAATGATGGAAGCTCCGCCAGTTCCTCAAGATGAAATGAAACTCGCCTTGCGCTGGCGCATTAAAGATTTGATCGATACCCCTGTTACTGAGGTCACGCTGGATGCTTTCGATGTGCCAGCCCCGCGGGGTTCAGATGACTCAAAATCTGTTTATGTCGTTGCCGCCAGGAACGATGCATTACACAGTCACTGCGACAATTTAACGAATGCGAATATCAATCTTCAGATCATTGACATCATGGAAATGGCCCAGCGCAACATCGCCAATCTATTGCCGGATAACGACAACGGCGTTGCCCTGTTGTCACTCCAGCCCACTAATGGCCTGATCACCCTAAGCAAAGCAGGTGAACTGTACCTAAGCCGCCCCATAAATATTACGCTTGAACAAATTCTGCCAGCTGTCCCTGTCATGGCCGAAATGTCAGATCAAAATGACAATGACTTATCGAATCCAGAGATTGATATGGAGATTGATGTTGAGCTGGATATTGAAATGGGTAATACCGCTGCATATGACCATGTTGCACTGGAATTACAGCGCTCACTTGACTATTACGAAAGCAATTTCCGTCAGACACCTATCAGAAAACTGTACCTGGCACCCACCTCGAGGGAATTACCAGGTTTCTCTGAATACATTAAAGAGAACCTCAACATTCACGTCGAATTAATCGACCTCAACGATCTGTTTGAAAGCAAAATAACGATTCCCCTGGCAACTCAAGCACACGCCTTTTTCGCCATCGGCGCCGCGCTACACAGGATTGATGATGAGCCAGGAAATTAATCTCTATCAGCCTGTCAAAAAAAGACGTGAGCTAAGCTTCAGTGGCAATCACGTACTTATTGGGTTACTGATAGTAGTCGTAGGTCATTTTATCTATAGCAGCATCATGGTGGGGCAATATTATTCTCTCAAGTCCCAGGTTGAAGAAATCGAAGAACAAAAAGCTGAAATCAGCAAGCGTCGTGATGCAGCTCTAAAACAACTAGCTCAATTTTCGGACATTGATATCAATGAGGAAATTAGCAAGATCGAACACCTGCTTACCAATCGAAAACAGATTCATGAAAAAATTCAGGCAGACATGTTCAGCACTGGGCATGGCTATTCCGGCTACTTTGTGGCCTTTGCCCGGCAACACATTCCAGAATTATGGCTCACCGATATCACCATTGGCCGAGCCGGACGCGACCTGTCATTAAAGGGCCAGACTAGCGCTGCCCACCTGGTGCCTAAATACCTGGAGAAGCTTTCCAGAGAAGCATTACTGACAGGCACTAATTTATCTGATTTCCAACTCGAGCGGCCAATTGAAGATGAACAGCGCAACCTCCGCGCCGACTACATAGATTTCATGATATCAACAAAAGAGACACCTGAGGATGTCTTATGAGTATTACAAGGCAACTTCAATCCGGTTTTTCGCATCTAGCCCAGCGCCTGGATTCCAGACCAGTGACTGAGCGTGTGCTTATCTTCACTAGTGCAAGCCTTGTAATTTTTATGCTGGTTTATGTGGGACTGCTTGCTCCAATTGAAAAGTCAAAAACCGATGCCGGGAACCTCATTGAGGTTAAACAGAACGAAATGAAGCTTGCTAACCAGAAACTCCGGGTATTGTCTGAGAATCTACGTCAAGCACCAAAAGAGTCGAGGCTTAGCCTCCTGGAAAAACTAAGGAATGAGTTAAAGAACACTGGGGCATTCTCGAAATTGATGGAAGACCTGATTACCCCACGTGAAATGATTCGGTTTGTTGACGGTGTGTTGAGCAGTAACAAGGGCATAACCGTGGTACGCGCCAGAAACGTACCTGCCGTGCGGTTATGGCCTGCAACAGAAAAAGCCACTACAGATGACATTGAGACCAATAGTCAGCAGCAGTCGTCGCTTAAAGACGGATTCACTATTTATAAACATGGCATGGTACTGGAAGTGAAGGGCCACTACCGAGAGCTTGTTTCATTTCTCGCGACACTTGAAAAACTACCATGGAAAATACTCTGGGGTGATGTAAGCCTGACCAGCAGCGATGGCAATGACTCTGTTTCCACGCTGATGATCTACACCCTGAGCCCTGAAGAATCATGGCTGGGATTATGAATATGAAAGTTAAACTGACATGTGGTCTGCTTCTAATCTGCCTGGCATGCCCACTAACATCAGGACATGCAGCCGATCCATTCGATAATCTGCCGGACCCAACTCGCCATCATAAAAAAATAGTGAAAAAGGCCGCTAAAAAAGTTAAGCAAAGACCACTGATACTGCAAGCAACACTAATTTCAAAAGATAGCAGCCATGCGATTATTAACGGTAAATCTGTTGCCATTGGTGAGCGAATTGAGGGTGCAACATTACTGACCATTAATCCTTTCGAAGTTGTGATTGAGAAACACGGTAAACAGAAGCAGCTGCGGCTTATGAGTAAGGATGTAATTAACAAACATGGATATGTGAACAATGACGATCGGTAAAATGACATGTTTTCGTTATGCAGTGTTTTATGTGGCAACGCAGACATTGCTGTTAACCGGTTGTGAATCCCTTCCTAAAAAATGGCACAGCTCTGTCAGTAATAGCATCAATACCACGCTGGCAGAGGCACAACTGATGCGCGTTCCCGATGAGGTAAGACAGGCTATGCTACCTGACATGACAGCGGATATTCCATCCCGGCAACCTGGATTGATAAAACCTCGTTTTGACCTTACCGCTAATAATACTCCGGCTCGCGAAGTATTCATGAGTCTGGTAAAAGGAACGCCTTACAGCATGGTGGTTCATCCGGATATCGCCGGGAAAATATCATTACACTTGAAAAACGTGACCATCAACGAAGCACTAGATACCTTGCAACAGGTTTATGGCTACGCTTATCGCCACGATGGAAACCGTTATTCGGTGCTTGGGCAGGGCATTCAGACCCGTATCTTTTCCATCAACTATCTCAACCTGAATCGTAAAGGGCATTCCAATACGCGGGTATCTTCAGCTGAACTCAACAGCACAGGCAGTAGCAGTGATAATGATAGCGCAA
>CALZMY010000283.1 GCA_945788675.1 uncultured Gammaproteobacteria bacterium
GAAATTACTCAGGAAGGGCTTCGGCAAGTTCAGGTTAATCCTCGGATTGGGCTTGATTTTGCTGCCGCCATGCGTGCTTTTTTACGTGCAGATCCCGATATTATTATGGTTGGTGAGATGCGAGATAGTGAGACTGCTGGTATGGGCATTGAGGCATCTCTTACCGGGCATATGGTGTTTTCTACATTGCATACAAATAGTGCGCCGGAGAGCATTACGCGTCTTTTAGATATGGGGATGGACGGGTTTAACTTTGCAGATGCATTGATCGGAGTTTTAGCGCAACGCCTGGCGAAAAAACTTTGCACTTCCTGTAAGGAGGCCTACAAACCAGCGATGAATGAACTGCAACACCTGGCCTTAAATTATTGCCAGGAATTGATGACGGATGATACTGCTCAACAGCATCAGGATGAAATAGTACAGGAACACATTGAGAACTGGATAAGCTTATTTGGGAAAAATGGTGATCTTATACTTTATCGGGCGACTGGTTGTCATGAGTGCAACAGTACTGGTTACCATGGACGTATTGGATTACATGAGTTACTCGTTACGACACCGGATCTAAAAAAGATGATTCTAGAACGAGCACCAGCGAGCGAAATCCATAAAAAAGCCCTCGACAGTGGCATGAGAACATTACGCCAGGATGGAATAGAAAAGATCATACAGGGGCATACTGATTTTGCACAAATATGTTTGCTTGGTATCAAGTAGTTGTACTTGAGCAGTAACACATAGAATGAAGATTTTTCCTGGTGTGTCTCTTTTCTTGTACTCCTAAAGTTTATTTGGGGAATGTATTGTGCGTTGTGTAAATTTTTTCTCTATTTGAGGTGGGTGGATTAAGTCCACTAATATGGCTGCGGCTTCTTTTAGCTGAATCTGCTTAACCTTCTCTAAAAAGTTTTCATCCTCGACGTTGCTGATCTCGCTGTTATTCTCAAGATCACTTAGCTCGTTAGGTGCCAGGCCTATGGATGCACGAAAGCGATTGATGCGTTCCAGGCTTTCGGTTTCCTGTTTCTCTCTTTCTGCCTTGCGCGCTGTTTTCAGTAGCGTGACCGATGTTTTATCGAGTGCTTTTTTGCGCACATCTGCTTGAGCGAGTAGATATTTAAATCCACTGTCTGTTTGAATACGTTTTTTGTGATGTGCTTTTACAGTCGTAAGATCGGTGGTGTGGCGGTGATCATAGGGGGCAAAGTTGGCTGCCTTTATACGCGCCCAGGGAAGGGCATTTTCCAGTGAACTTTCACCTTGTTCTGCACTGGCTGCGGCGGTAGGGAAGGTAATGTCTGGAATAACGCCGCGGTTTTGTGTGCTGTCGCCGTTTACGCGGAAGAACTGGGCCATGGTTAGTTTTAGTTGGCCTAATGTAGCGATGTCACTGGGCGCGTGGCGGTTTAAATCCAGCATCTGTTGTACTGTCCCTTTACCATACGTGGTTTCACCTAAAATTGTGGCGCGTCCGTAGTCCTGCATAGCACCAGCAAAAATTTCCGATGCGGAGGCGCTAAAACGATTCACCAGTACAGCGACAGGACCGTCATAGGCGATACCCTCATCGGTGTCTTCATTGATATCAAGTTTATTGTCACTGTCGCGCACCTGTACCACCGGGCCCGATTTAATAAACAGGCCCGTGAGAGAGATGGCCTCTGGCAGTGAGCCGCCGCCATTATTCACCAGATCAATGACGACGCCATCAACGTTCTCTGCTTTTAACTCTTCAAGTAACTTACGGGTATCGCGAGTGGTGCTGACGTAATCTTTATCGCCACGCCTTGCGGCCTCAAAATCCATGTAAAAGGTAGGAATGGTGATAATACCGATGCGAGATTGATGAGCACCGTTTTCTATTTCGATAATAGACTTTTTGGCGTGTTGTTCTTCTAGTTTGATTTTGTCACGGGTAATGGTGACGATCTTACCCGCTCCATCCTGGCCCTCGCCTTTGGGAAGCACCTGCAGGCGTACCACTGTATTTTTGGGGCCACGGATCAGGTCGACCACATCGTCGATACGCCAGCCGACAACATCTTCAATCTCTCCGTCGCTTCCCTGGCCAACACCGCTAATGCGGTCTTCGGGGTGAAATTGACCACTGAGGTCTGCGGGCCCGCCGGGAACCGTTTTTTTAACCACGGTGTAGTCACCCACGGTTTGCAATACGGCACCGATGCCCTCAAGAGAGAGTCGCATGTTGATATTGAAGTTTTCCGAGGTCCGAGGTGAAAAGTAGGCGGTGTGTGGTTCGATAGAGGTTAGATAGGCATTAATGAATGTTTCGTAGACATCTTCCGCTTTCATCTGTGCAGAACGAGTTTGGTAGCGCTGGTAGCGTTTACGTAGTGTCTTCTTGAGTTCTTCATCGCTCTTATCGGCTAACGACAGGCTCAGTACGTCATTTTTGACGCGTTTGCGCCAGATTTCATCTAATGCTTTTTTATCTTTGGGCCACGCCGCTTCCGTACGGTCAAACTGGTATTCCTCATTCAGTGTGAAGTCGAAGGGCAGTTCCAGTCGTTTGAGCGCATATTCGGCACGTTCGATGCGGCGCTGATTGAATCGGCGGAAGATGGTGAAGGCAGGGGCTAGATTACCTTTGCGAAGTGCATCGTCGAGCACAGTGCTGTAATGGTTAAACGATGCAATATCTTTAGCTGTAAAGATGTTGCGGCTGGGGTCCAGCGCATCAACATACTGTGTCAGAATTGCTTTAGATTGGGCATCGTCCAGGGTGTTCGCTTTATAATGAAGCTGTGCGATGTATTTGGTAACCAGGACCGCAGAGAAGCTGTGCTCCGGTAACGGATCTAGTGTTGTACTCGCAGCGGAGAGCGGCAATGCTGAGCAAGCTAGCAGCGTGAGTAGGGTGATACTTCTTATGATCATAGGCTTACTCTTAACATGGGGTGATTTAAGAAATAGTGTCGGGATCGGTTCATTATATATAAATATCGGCCAATTTTTCCTGCTTTTGACTGAAACCCTCCTGTTATGTACCTAATCTTATAGAAGAAGGCTTGAATTACAACAACTTGTTACAATCGACAGGAAATTATTAAAACGTTGGCGCTGTCACCTTGATTGTGATTTAGGCGTCAAAAAAATGGAGGCACATATGAATACCAGGGCAGAAAGGGATATCGAGAAAACTTATCCAATAAGCGATTTTATTTCAAAACTTCGTCGCCTTGCTGATTCGCTTGAAAAAGGCGAGCCATTTGAGATTCAGATTGCAGGTGAGCGGATATATGTACCCGTTCGCGCAATATACAATATTGAGCATGAGAGAGAAGGTGGTCGGGAAGAGATCGAATTTCAGATAAAGTGGGCAGATAAGTAGTTGTATAGTCTTAGTCTAAATAAAAGGTTAAAATGGGCTACATTCGTCGAGAACCCGCAAAATCTGTGTTATGGCGCAATTAATGCGCATTTTCAGTGGATGAACCCTATTCACCCTAAATCTAAATGAAGAGAATTGTAAATGGCCAAGCCCAATTATGCATATGCCAAGCGTCAGCGCGATATTGCAAAGAAACAGAAGAAAGAAGAGAAGCGCCAGCTGAAGGCAGAGGCGCAGAAGCAGGCCGCTGAGGCAGAGTCGCCATCAGTCGATGAGTCGTTACTACCTTCCATCGACGAGGCTTGATCGCGACAGTAATGCACTCCTTTATGTTAGTCCGTTCGACTAGTGTCTGACGAGAAATAAAGCGTTTAATGAAGATACCCAAGCGATTGAGTCCGCTCATCGATGATGGCCTGGTCGATGAGATCATCTGTCAGTTGAAGAGTGGTAAAGAGGCTCAGGTCTATATGGTTCGCTGTGGCGAATCTATTCGTTGTGCCAAGGTCTATAAAGAGGCCAATCAACGTAGTTTTAAGCAGGCAGTGCAATATCAGGAGGGGCGAACGACTCGCAATAGCCGTCGCGCTCGTGCGATGCAGAAGCGCACCCGTTATGGCCAGCAAGAGAGCGAAGCGGCGTGGCTCAGTGCGGAGGTAGATGCGCTTTATCAGCTTACCGCCGCCGGTGTGCGTGTGCCCCAGCCGTACGGTTTTATCGACGGTGTGTTACTGATGGAGCTTATCACTGGTAGTGATGGCCACGCGGCTCCACGTCTCAGCGAGGTCAGCTTCAGCCCTGAGCAGGCACTAGACTATCATGGTCGGCTAATTAACGAAGTAGTACGGATGCTCTGTGCTGGCCTGGTGCATGGTGATCTCTCTGAGTTCAATGTCCTGATTGATGATGCTGGCCCGGTGATTATCGATCTACCACAGGCGGTGAATGCCGCAGGCAACAATAGTGCCCGCATGATGCTGGCACGTGACGTCAATAATATGCGTACTTACTTTGGGCAATACGCCCCTGAACTGTTGATTACCGCTTACGACAGGGAAATATGGAGTCACTACGAAAGCGCCAAGCTCCACCCTGAAATTGAACTCACCGGCCACTTTGCAGAGCGAACCATCGTTGCTGATGTTGAAGATGTGATGAAAGTGATCGATGCCGCACAGGAAGAGGAATTTGAGCGCCGCCGCTGGGCTCAGGAGGCGCGAGAGAAGGTGTGATGAGTCCCTTCTCCCATCAAAACAGCACGCCAGTCGGTAGATAACGCCACTGCCCTGGTGGCAACTTCGCTAGTGATACACGTCCAATGCGAAGACGCTTCATCGCCTCGACCGTCAGCCCGACACTGTTGCACATGAATTCTATTTGGCCTGGTCGCACATTCTTGAGCGCAAAGCGCAGGCGGACCTCATTTTGCCAGCTGACCTTGGCGGCCGGCAGTTTCCAGCCATCAAGCTTCATGGTTGCATTGAGTCGCTCAATCCCTTCGGCTGCAATCTCACCACTCACCTCAACGAGATACTCTTGCTCGTTCTTATTCGCATCTTCAACCAGTCTGCGTACCACGCGGCCATCCTGAGAAAAAACGACCAGCCCCGTCGCACCCGCTTCAAGTGGCGCAGTCGGTTTCAGTCTGGAAAAATGACGTTTGAGGGTGCGAATAGCAGAATTATCATCTGATGCGCGGCTCTCTGGTGTGATCAGTGATAGTGCTGCGGTAGGGTGATCAACATCAAATTCGCTGGGCTGGTGCAGCAGAATGGTCACTGGCGGACATGGCGCTAACGTCGCTTCGGGGTGCAATATTATTTTTTGATCTAGCACCTTGAATTGTGGTTGATCAATGATCTCACCATCGACCAGTACCCAGCCACCTTCAATATATCGCTCTGCCTCACTGCGTGAGCAGCGGATCAGTTCGATTAGACGTTTCGAAAGACGTATCGGCTCGCTCATGTCAGTAGCCTGATATCTGTATGATAGCCTATTGTTATGCCTGTTCTGTTTCTCATAGATGAATTCGTAATGACTGATATCACTATCTTCTTGAGTGGATTCTAGAATGCTAACACAGCCATTTCTCTCGTTGGCGAATACTTTAGGAAACCTTTGAATAATTCATGAACGGGCGTTATGAGCCCAAAATATCCAACTACGGCGGCGTTGCAAATCTTGGCAATAGTCCCGCTGCATGTACCCGCTCTTTGAGTACTATGTGCCCCCTGGGTACTGTGTGCCCCCTGGGTACTGTGTGCCCCCTGGGTACTGTGTGCCCCCTGGGTGTTATCCGTGATTTGCACCTTGTGTTTGAGTATTTTGGCTCACATATCACTGCGCCCAGAATTAATCAAAGATTCCTTAAGTATTATTCGAAAAGCTTCATAAGTTCCTTATTAATTAGGCAATAAATGACACGTTAAGAATGGGCTAAATATTCCAGAAAAGTGGGCGTTAAGTATGCAAAGGATGATAGAACTTTTTTAATTATTAGAGATTAAGAGAATAAAAGGACTTACTGTGATCGCGGCTTTCTTGTCTAATATCAGCTGGCAATTAAAAATCCTGGGGTTTGCCGGTTTTTTTGTGTTGTCGTTAGTCGTTATTGGCGTTCTTGGTGGATACACCATCTATAAACAAAATATTGAGATGCAAAGTGCTACAGAGGAAATGCAAATTTCATTCGAGAGCGCACAGATACGTATGCAAGCGGCTGTCAATACGCGCATAGGAATACTTGACATGGGGCGAGCACAAGCCGAGACGATCAGTGCGATATCACGGCAAGCATCACGGCAGGCAGCCATCAAAGCCATTCAGGCGTCATCACTTCTAGATGAAAATATCCAGCATCTTCAATCGACATTGGCAGGAAATGGTGCAGTGATTGAACTGGCTAGCTTAATTGAAGAAATTAAGCCAAAGAAGATGGAAGTGATTAAAGCAGCACGAAAGAACGATGATGAACTGGCACTAAAAAACCTCGAGGAGATGGCCGAGTCAATGGCGCGCATTGAGGAAATTTCCACGTTACTTGTTGAGCAGGAAAAGGACAAGATTAGCCAGGAACAGCAACAAATGAACATGCTTAATGCTGAGCGTGTTGAGGCTGGTCATCAAACAAATATTATGTTGGTGGGTATTACTGGCATTATCATATTGATTGCCATAATTGTGAGCTTTATTGCTTCCAAACTAATGTCCAGACCACTTTCAAAACTTGAAGAGTCAATGAATGCATTATCGAATGGCGATCTAACCATCACGCTGGAAAAGGCGGGAAAAGATGAAATTGGAAGAATCGTAAATCGCATGGAAACGACTGTATTAAACTTGCATAAAATCATACAGGGTATCCAGCAAGGTGCAGTAAAACTTGGTAGTGATTCTGAAAAGGTAGCGCAAGGTGCGTTTGAGATCCAGGGAGTTTCAACACGTTTACATGATGCCGTAAAAAATATTAAGGATGACGCTGGTATTGTTCTTGGATCTATTCATCAGGCAATAAGCCAGGTAAAAATTATAGGTGATAAAGCACAACAAACGTCCGAGACGGCGGAGCGTACTGAGAAACAAATATCGGTGACCGTGGTTAACTTCAAAAAATTTCAGGAAAATATGGGTGCAACTGCAATGGTCACAAAGGAGCTTGCACAAACGGCAGCGACAATTACATCAATCACTAAAACCATCAAGGATATTTCGGCACAGACAAATTTACTGGCACTAAATGCGGCGATTGAGGCCGCTCGTGCCGGTGAACAAGGGCGTGGATTTTCCGTTGTAGCCGATGAAGTGCGACAGCTTGCACAACGTACGGAAAGTGCTACTAGTGAAATTTCGGTATTGGTTGAGACAATATCATCTAGTGTCGGCAATGCTGTTGGAATGCTGGAAGCGTCGGTAAGTGAGGCACATGAGAATATTGATAGTCTGACAAAGGTTGCCGAGGATACTTCCTGTACCAGTGAGCAGGCTGGCTTTATGCATGAAAATATGCAGGATGTGGTAAGCATTTTTAGTGATCAGGAACATGCGATGAAAGGAATTAATGATGCCGTTCATGGTTTGTTTAAATTGAGTGAAGTAACGAATAATCAAACGGAATTGTTAAATGATCTATCGCAGGCATTAAATAATGAGTCCACTGATTTAAATATCATTGTTGATAAATTTAAGTTGTAGATCGAGTTGTTAATTGATAAGGAGTCACGGGAAATGAATGGAAACAGATCCGCTACCTGGATTAAAACAATCAATATGTCACTGCTTTGCTTTTTCGCAGTAAGTATCGCGTCAGCCGCATTTGCAGAAAAAAGTGACTATATACAGCCAAAGCTCAAAGTGCCGGCAAAAAATGCATTGACACCCGAACGCGTAGCGCTCGGAAAGGCACTGTTTTTTGATCCTCGCTTGTCCGGATCAAACTGGATCAGTTGTGCCACCTGCCATAACCCAGCATTAGGCTGGTCAGATGGACTGCCAAAAGCAATAGGAGAGGGGCAGGAAGTATTGGATCGTTCCACACCAACTATTTTGAATGTCGCATACAACCGTAAACAAATGTGGGATGGGCGAGACCGCTCACTGGAAGATCAGGCTACTGGCCCCATCGAAGCAGCCGGTGAAATGAACCAGGATCTGGGCCTACTGATTGAGGAATTAAGTGAATACCAGGGTTATATCTCTTTATTTGAAAGTGCATATCCAGGTGAGGGCATTACAGAAGATACCATTTCTAAGGCAATTGCCTCCTTTGAAAGAACCGTTATTGCCACTGAATCACCTTTTGATCGCTGGGTTAAAGGTGATGAGTCTGCAATAAGCAGCTCTGCAAAGCGGGGATTTCACTTGTTTGAAGGTAAGGCCAATTGTGTTGCCTGTCACCAGAATCATAATTTTGTCGATGATGGCTTTCATAATATTGGATTACCCAATAGCGATGACCCTGGGCGGTACACCTTTGTTAAGGTCAAGGTGCTAAAGGGTGCGTTTAAAACCCCGACATTACGAGATATTGCCCTGACTGCACCCTATATGCATAATGGAGCATACAATACACTGGAAGAGGTTGTGGAACATTACAATCAGGGTGGTGTGGATAAAAGTAATCTAGATCCTAATATCAAAGAGCTCAATTTAACCAAGAAAGAAGTAAATGATGTGGTTGAATTCATGAACACGCTCACAGGCACGCACATGGAAATAACAATTCCACGTCTACCGAGTTTTTAAAAAGGAGAATTATTATGTGCAGGGTTAATTTTGCAAAAAGCTGTCTGTTTTTGGCGGCAATATCGATGTCGTCTATGCTAAGCGCAGAAGAGCATACGATCGAGCAGAAAGATAAGGCATTTGTCTTGAGTGATCAAAAAATTGAAACATTTACGGTAAATGTTGGCGACTCTATCAGCTTTAAGAATCAGGACCCCTGGTTCCATAATATTTTTTCGCTTTCGGATATTAGTACATTTGATCTGGGTTCGTATCCTAAAGGTGAGTTTCGCACTGTAAAATTCGAGACGCCCGGAGAGGCAGAGATTGAGTGTGCGATCCATCCGCAGATGTATCTGGTCGTTGAGGTGAAAGAGTGAGACTGCATACTATGCGGTCAATAATATTGACCGCGATCCTATCTGTTATCTGTACTCCGCTTCTTGCCCTGGACCAAAAAACAGATAGTCGCTCTGCCATTAAAAAGGAACTGGCGAAACCAGTTGTAAGAGGCGGTATTGTATTTAAGAGTTATTGTGCAATGTGCCACGGTGAGCGCGGTGATGGATTGGCTCGGGCTGCCAAACTCCATGGTGTCACCAATTTAGCTATCAAACCTAATTCACAGAAATACTATGACAAAATAATTCGTAAGGGTGGTGCAGCAGTTGGTCGTTCAGAGTTTATGCCATTATGGGAAGAAGAACTTTCAGAAGAACAGATCAATGATGTCGTGAGTTACCTGATGGTTGTGGGTGATGCAATGTACAGGGGCGAGGTTGTCTTTAAAACAAATTGTATTCTTTGTCATGGTTTAAAGGGGAATGGAAAAGGCAGGGCCTCCGTACTATATGATCCTCCACCGGCTGACCTGACCCATAGTGACAAAAATGACCAATATAAAAGGATGATTATCACCTATGGTGGTGAGGCAATGGGAAGGTCACCAGCAATGCCGATCTGGGGTGAGGAGCTAAGCAAGCAGGAGATAGAAGACGTTATAACCTATATCAGCACCTTGCTAGTTAAGGATTGACTATGTCATTGTCATTGATAGTACGTGAACGAGGCGCATAACCGTGGAGTGGAATCACGATTGATGCGCCTGAACTGACTTGGTCAATAAATGGTTTCTGAATCTTGATAGAATATAGCCTCCTATTTGCATTATTCTGGAAACAGACGACACAAAATAGGAAGCGCTATGTCAATACTGATCGAGTTTTTCATTGCTATCTTCTTGGCAGTCATGGTTGTGCTTATTCATTATGAAACACTGCGTCTTACATCGCTTTCATTTCCTCGCCTGAGAATGCCGCCAAGGCAGCGCATACTCGTTGTCATCTGCGCTGCTTTTTTTGCTCACTTGATTGAGATTACGCTTTATGCCGTCAGCTATATGGTGATTGAAAACATCATCGGTACGGGTAACATCGCAGGCCTTCCCATTGATAGTTTTTACGACTACTTCTACTATTCAACAGTCACCTATACTACGCTCGGCATAGGCGACCTTTATCCGCAGGAAGGGCTGCGCCTGCTGACTGGCACGGAATCATTGGTGGGGTTGATGATGATTACCTGGTCTGCATCGTTTACCTATTTGAATATGGAGAAATTCTGGAAACTTCATTAGTGAAATGATCGTGGGGCGAAAATGTTTTGTGTCGAGATGTAGTTGATGTGCGTCAGAATCTTTTTTAATAACATAGGTTATCTGCCTTTTAAGGGCTGTGTTAATGGAGTGTATCTAAAGTTTTTTATTAGTACGGTCGATTGTGATGTTTAGAGTGGTTGCATTTGTCTCTGATCTGCTGATACAACGATGCAACTTTAGTGACCGGGTTTTTTAGAAGCACTATTGAATAATGTTTAAGGAATTAAGCGTGATTAAATTAGCATTGCTTGTTTTTACTGCAACCGTTACCACTGTTTTGGTAGCATTTTAGGTCGATTTTCCTTCAGCTTTTTTGCGCTATAAGATATTTCCGTGTGGTACGGAAAACTACTGGCCCTAGTAGTATTAATGCAATAAGATTGGGGATTGCCATCAAGCCATTCAAAACATCGGCTAACAGCCAGATGATTGTCAATTTTCCCATCGCGCCAAACGGGATTGCGATGAGCCATAAGATTCGATAGGGCAGGATCACCTTTACGCCAAACAGGAATTCGGCACAGCGTTCGCCGTAATAGCTCCAGCCAAGAATGGTGGTGAAGGCGAAGATGATCAGTCCAAAGGTGACAATGTATTCGCCAAACCCGGGCAGGATAGTGCTAAAGGCGGTAGCGGAGAGTGCTGCACCGGTTTCACCGCTCGTCCATGCGCCGCTGAGGATAATCACCAGCGCGGTCATTGTGCAGATGATGATGGTGTCGATGAAGGTGCCGAGCATGCCAATCATGCCTTGCTGTATCGGGTTGTTAGTCTTTGCGGCGGCATGAGCGATGGGGGCGCTGCCAAGACCGGCTTCGTTAGAGAATACACCGCGTGCGACGCCAAAGCGGATCGCTGC
>CALZMY010000284.1 GCA_945788675.1 uncultured Gammaproteobacteria bacterium
ACACATCACGGATTGAGGGTGAATCGGTAAACAACATCACCAGCCGATCGATACCAATACCTTCACCCGCCGTGGGTGGCATACCATGTTCCAGCGCGCAGATGTAGTCTTCATCAAAATGCATCGCCTCATCATCGCCCGCCTCTTTCTCAGCCAGCTGCTGACGAAAACGTTCCGCCTGATCTTCGGCATCATTCAACTCGGTAAAGCCGTTGGCGATTTCACGCCCGCCGATAAAGAGCTCAAAGCGATCAGTGATAGAGGGGTCGTCATCATTGCGACGCGCCAGAGGTGAAACCTCTGTTGGATACGCCGTAATAAAAGTAGGGTCCATTAGACGCGACTCGACAGTCTTTTCAAAGATCTCAATCTGGAGTTTGCCAATGCCATAGCTCTCTTTAACGGGAATCGACAGCCGCTCTGCGATGGCCTTCAGACTTTCGATCTTCTCCAACGCTTCTGCCTTGATATCCGCATTGTAATGCAGGATCGACTCTTTCACCGACATGCGGGTAAAGGGCTTACCAAAGTCATACTCATCACCCTGATACGAGATGATGGTATTTCCAATCACCGTCTCTGCTAACCCACGAAACAGCGCTTCACTCAGGTCCATCAGGTCATGAAAATCGGCATAGGCCTGATAGAACTCCAGCATCGTAAACTCAGGATTATGGCGTGTCGAAAGTCCTTCGTTACGGAAGTTACGGTTGATCTCGAAGACACGTTCGAAACCACCGACCACCAGACGCTTTAGATAGAGCTCTGGTGCAATACGCAAATAGAGATCGATATCGAGTGCATTATGATAGGTCTCGAACGGACGTGCTGTTGCCCCCCCCGGCACCACCTGCATCATCGGTGTTTCAACCTCAAGAAAATCGCGCTCGATCAGAAAATTGCGGATATAACTGACGATCCTGGTGCGTGTTCGGAAGGTGTCGCGGGTTGGCTCATTCATGATCAAATCGAGGTAGCGCTGACGATAGCGAATCTCCTGATCGGTGACGCCGTGATACTTCTCAGGCAGTGGACGCAATGCCTTGGTCAGCAGACGAACAGTATCGGCACGTACCGACAGCTCACCTGTTTTGGTCTTAAACAGCTTGCCCTCAATACCGATGATGTCGCCAATGTCCCAACGCTTGAAGGCGTGATATTCATCGACACCAATCACATCGCGCTGCACGTAGATCTGCATCTTGCCGGACATGTCCTGGATATGAACAAAGCTCGCCTTGCCCATCATACGACGCGTCATGATGCGACCCGCAATCTGCACCGTAATCGCCGCAGGCTCTAATATTTCGTTGTCTTGCTCACCGTACTCAGCATGCAGCTCACCGTTAACGACATTGCGACGAAAATCACATGGAAAGGGATTTCCCTGTTCACGCAGCTCCGTTAGCTTTGCGCGACGCTGGGCAATCTGTTCCTGCTCCTGCTCTTGTTCCTGCACCTTTTGCTCACTCATCTCTCATTCCAGATTATATTAATAAACAAAGTCCTTCCCTTTTCCCTCTCATCTTTTCCCTTTGCCCCGATTTTTATAACCCGCTCTTCAGGCTCGCTTCGATAAATTGATCGATATCCCCATCCAGCACCGCCTGGGTATTACCGGTCTCGACGGCAGTACGCAGGTCTTTGATACGCGACTGATCCAGCACATAAGATCGAATCTGACTCCCCCAACCGATGTCTGACTTGGTCTCTTCCAGTGCCTGTTTATCTTCGTTACGTTTCTGCATCTCTACTTCATACAGGCGTGATTTCAACTGTTTCATCGCGGTCGCACGGTTTTTATGTTGCGAACGATCATTTTGACACTGTACCACCACCCCGCTTGGCTCATGAGTAATACGGACCGCCGAATCGGTACGGTTGACGTGCTGACCACCGGCACCACTGGCACGATAGGTATCGATACGCAGGTCAGCCGGGTTAATGTCGATATCAAAATCATCTGAGACCTCGGGCGAGACAAAGACTGCCGCAAATGATGTATGCCGTCGGCTGCCAGAATCAAACGGTGACTTGCGAACCAGACGGTGTACACCACATTCCGTACGCAACCAGCCGTAGGCATAGTCCCCCTCAAACTTTATGGTGGCACTCTTAATACCCGCAACTTCACCCGCAGAACATTCGATTAAATCAGTTTTAAAACCACGACGTTCGCCCCATCGCAGGTACATGCGCAACAACATTTCAGCCCAATCCTGCGCTTCTGTCCCGCCAGAGCCGGATTGAATATCGACAAAGGCGTTATTGGGGTCCATTTCGCCAGAAAACATACGACGAAACTCCAGCGCCGCAAGCTTCGCCTCCAGATCATCCAGATCCGTGATCACCGCATTGGCAGTCTCTTCATCATTTTCATCTTCAGCAAGCTGTAATAGCTCCAGCCCTTCACTCAATCCATCATTTAGCTGGTCAAAGGTTCCCACCATCTCGCTAAGCTGTGCGCGTTCACGCCCTAACGCCTGCGCACGTTCAGCGTTATTCCACACCTCTGGGTCTTCTAATTCGCGCGTAACCTCGGTCAGTGCTTCACGTCGATTATCGACGTCAAAGATACCCCCTAAGGGCTTCTACGCGCCCCTGCATATCCTTGATACGACCGAAAATCAGATTTAATTCCAACATATTACTTCCCATTAGCGCGCTGAAAAAATAGATAAGGGCAGGATTCTACAGGAAATATAGGTCGAGGTACATGAGATGCCAGTCATTGCACAACTCACTGAAGTCATGATTTTCACGATGCAACAGGGGAATCTGGCCTGCATTTTGCTCTCTCCTAAGCAGACGTCAATTTCTAACCATAGAAACAGATCAATTGAGTTGAAAGTGGTCAAATGAAGACAATAAATAGAGTTGCACGGACAGCAACAAAAGCATGCGCAGCCACATCGCCATTATTCTGGCAGCCAGTCATCAATATAATCACTGGAGCCTTCCTGGCAATATCTTTATTAGTTACCCATAGTAGCGTAAAAGCAGCGGGTTACCATTTAATACTCAATGGAAAATCTTTTCATAAAGAACAACCTAAAAAAGGTTCGTTTAATGAAGAAAACTGGGGGCTTGGCCTTCAATATGATTTCGAAATTTACAGAAAACACTGGCAACCTTACCTGACCGCCTCTGGCTTCAGGGATTCCTATAAAAGAAACTCTTTCTATGCTGGCGGCGGGATGATGAGGCGCTTTTCTCTTGCGAGGATACAAAAAGATCTTAATTTTGGTGCGGGTCTTGTTGCCTTCGTTATGATCCGAAAGGACCACCATAACCGCCGCCCATTCCTTGGCGCACTCCCTGCATTTACATTAGGGTCCGATAACGTCGCCGTCAATCTCAGCTATGTGCCAAAGGTTGAGCCAAAACTTGTTCCGTTATGGTTTATTCAATTAAAAATTTCCTTTAAAAGCTTTCAATAAGAGGCATTCACAATAGTGTAATTATCAATGACAGGACAAACGATTTAAGCCACGCCCCATCTCCTTCAATATCAAATCACCATCATGATCGATAAGAAGTTCACATTCCGTAAGGAAATAGGTACACTCGAATGTAATTGCACAAGACACGGCGCATCGTATGAGCGTTATCTATTGCAATTGATTTAGAAAATCTTTTTAGACTAGAGGTAATAACAGACATGGTTACAGGCACCGTTAAATGGTTTAACGAATCTAAAGGTTTCGGTTTTATCACCCCAGCAGATGGCAGCGCAGATGTTTTTGTTCACTTCTCTGCAATTGCAGGAGATGGCTTCAAGACCCTCGCAGAAGGACAGGCCGTCAACTTCAATGTAGAAGATGGCCCCAAAGGTCTACAGGCGACACAGGTTTCAGTTGAGGGTTAATTAGAACCCCCGTGTTCTGTTCCTATTTTTCGCCCTTGTGAGCAATTTGCAAGGGCGTATTAATTTGTTTGGGCATAAATTTCACAATCTTTACGTCGTCATCACCGCAGTACAATTTTCTCTAGCGGCAACCTCAACCATAAACCAAAAAAACCTTAGAAACCAATCAGTTGATAGGTCATGGTTATTTCTGTATAATTCACGCCCTTGAATTCGCTCCTGACCTAAGAGTACGCACCCCATGTTTGATCTCCGCTCGACCCACAAAAATCTCAAAGATGATCTCTTATCCGGAGTAACAGTGTCACTGGCAATGGTGCCAGAAGCGATCGCCTTTGCCTTTGTCGCAGGTGTCAATCCACTGGTAGGTCTCTATGCCGCATTTTTTGTTGGCCTGATAGCCGCTTCTATCGGCGGACGACCAGGCATGATATCAGGGGCCACTGGCGCGCTCGCGGTGGTGATGGTGGCACTGGTCGCCGACCACGGCGTCGAATATCTGTTTGCTGCGGTTGTTTTGATGGGCATCATCCAGGTCAGCGCAGGTGCGTTGCGCCTCGGAAAATTTATCCGCATGGTGCCGTACCCAGTGATGCTTGGCTTTGTGAATGGCCTGGCAATTGTCATCTTCCTCGCCCAGTTACAGCAGTTTAAAGAAGAAAAGGTGAACGGCGCTGAAGGCTGGCTTGCGATGCCTGATATGGCACTGCTGCTGGGGCTGGTGGCTATCACCATGGCGATCATCCACTACCTGCCGCGTTTCACACGCGCAATCCCGTCATCTCTGGCCGCGATCATTGTTATCACAGTCATCGTAACACTGCTTAACCTGGACGTTCGCACCGTGGGCGATGTCGCATCCATCGGCGGTGGCCTGCCTGATTTTCATATCCCGGATGTCCCTTTCACCTGGGAAACGCTGATGATCATCCTCCCCTATTCGTTGATTCTCGCCGCTATCGGTTTGATTGAATCACTACTCACGATGCGCCTGATTGACGAAGTCACCCAGACGCGCGGCAGAGGCAATAAAGAGTGTATCGGACAAGGCACCGCCAACGTCGTGACCGGATTCTTTGGTGGTATGGGTGGCTGCGCGATGATCGGCCAGAGCATGATCAACATCAACTCCGGTGGACTCGGGCGTCTCTCTGGCATCTCGGCGGCAATCGCCCTGCTCTGTTATATCCTGTTTGCCTCACCACTCATTGAAATGATCCCAGTGGCAGCGCTGGTTGGCGTGATGTTTATCGTCGTGCTTGGTACCTTTGAATGGTCAAGCTTCCGCATCATGGGCAAGATCCCACGTGCCGACGCCTTTGTGCTGGTGCTGGTCTCGGGAATAACCGTTGCCACCGATCTCGCCATTGCGGTGATCATCGGCGTGATAGTCTCTGCGCTGGTCTTTGCATGGGAGAGCGCCAAACACATGAGCGCCAAAACCTATACCAAGGAAAATGGCACACTTGTATACGAACTACATGGGCCGTTATTTTTCAGTTCGGTCACTAGCTTCAATGAGATTTTCGATCCAAACAATGATCCGGATGAGATTGAAATCGACTTTCGCCACACAAGAGTTTCAGATCATTCAGGAATCGAAGCGATCGACTCTGTGGCCGAACGTTATTCCAAACTGGGCAAGAAATTACATTTGACTCATTTGAGTCCAGAATGTATTTCACTACTCGTAAAGGCTGAAGACCTGGCAGAAGTTAATGTTAGTGAAGACCCCCATTATCATGTTGCGACGGATCGTTTGGGTTAAGCAGATTAGCTTTTAAAATGGTAATCCCCTCAAAACTTAACGATACTCAGGTGATAGTTAAAAATGATGGATGAATTACCCTTTAAGCCCTTGATCAACAATACTGATTAATTTTCGAAAACTGCATCCGGCAGGATTTGTACAGGAACCCGCTCACCGGTCTTGAAGTCGCTGTGTTCTTCCGATAATACCAACAAGCTATTGGCCTGGACCATCGATGTCAATATGCCACTGCCAAGGGGACCACTCAATTTGGCTTTGTAACTGCCCGCATCATAATCATAGTTTGTGAGCGCACGGGCAAAATGACGCCGTCCAGGACGTTGCCGAATATCTTCAAGCAGCTCCGCCTCGACTTGCGTTAAATGTAAACTCTGCAAACCCTGCATTTTTCGTAAAGTGGGATAGACAAACTGATAAAAGGCGACCATGCACGAAACAGGATTGCCGGGCAGCCCAAATAACAGAGTCGGGCGATGCCCTGCCCGTCCCTTCAAAATGCCGAATGCTACGGGGTGACCGGGGCGCATCTTGACACGCCAGAAATGCATTTCACAGCCAAGCTCTTTTAATACATCCTTAACATAATCGTATTTGCCAACTGAGACGCCCCCCACCACAATTGCGATATCGGCGGCAGAGGCTTCAAGTACCTTGACTGTCAACGCTTCACGATCATCGCCGGCTGTCTGTAACATGACTGGTTTGGCGCCACATTCGCGCACCAGGCCGGATACTGAGAATGCGTTGCTATTGATAATCTTCTCAGACCCTAAATCATCGCCTGGATCTGCCAGTTCGTTGCCCGTCGCAAGAACCGAGACACGTGGTTGCTGATATATCTGTGCCCACACATGGCCGGCAGTGGCGAGCATGCCCAATTCGGCTGGGCGAACCCGTCGACCTGCCGAAATCACGCTCTGTCCGACCTGAATGTCTTCGCCTCGGGGACGAATGTTCGCCCCTTTATTTGGTGCCTTGATAATGACCACATGATCACCTTCGAGCGTAGTATCCTCAACACGCACAACGGTATCGGCATTCTCAGGCAGCGGTGCCCCGGTCATGATTGAGACGGCCTCACCTGCGGCCAGCGCCTGTTTCGGCAATCCTCCAGCAGCAACTTCATCAACGATGGGTAAGATCGCTGGGGTACCCTCATTGACCGACTGAATATCGTGCCAGCGCACGGCATAACCATCCATTGCCGAGTTATTCCAGGGCGGATGCTCACGTCTGGCAATAATGTTCTCGGCAAGCACTTTGCCAAGTGTGTCGGTGATTGCAACACGCTCGGTGCCCATCACCATGGTTTGTGCCAGGACAATTTCAGTTGCTTCATCAACAGACAACATGGTCAGTATTTCATCCATCACACCTCTCCTTTGCCAATGAGCAAGCCAGATATTACCTTCGACCTGCCAGCATAAGCACACAACTAATAAATTAAGGAACCTCTGATTAATTACGTTATGTGTCATTGCGAGCGAAGCGCGGCAATCTCAATACTATAAGATTCATCAAGTTAGGAGATTGCTTCGTCACTTCGTTCCTCGCAATGACAATTAATCAGAGGTTCCTTAAAACAGGATTAAATTTTTCTTATTGCTGAATTTAAACCCTAAAAACTATTGACGTTCATCCAGGCCGATGTCAGTGCTACTGAAGGACAAGGTGTACTCACTTTTTCATGTTGTGCGATAAGGTGTGGCGCACGCTTTCCGTCGGCAGCAATATCTTCAAACAATCGTCCTGCACGCCAGTCATAATAGGCCAGCAATGGTTCTACGCCCTTCTTTCCAGGATATGGCAACACACCCCAAACCCCCGCAGTACGTTGATTCAATAACCAACGTAAAGCATCAGTGGATAACTGAGGTAAATCGCAGCCGCACATCAGCCAGGAGGCATGTGGTGCCCAGCGCGTGGCGGCAAGTATTCCTGATAACGGTCCAGACAGGTCCAGCACATCAGGTAAACGAGCAGCAGAAAGATGTGACGGCATCTCTCCAGCACCGACAACAACAACTTCATCGACTACATCTTTCAATTGATCAATGGTATGTTCGAGCAAGCACTTACCATTGACTTCGATAAGGTGTTTGGGCTGAGCCGTGCGCGTACTCTTTCCTCCAATCAGTACTGCACCAAACACTGGAGTCTGGAGCCATTTTATCGGCAACCACTCATCAATATAGTCCAGCAGCCAGGCTGCACGATCCATATTCCGATCCAGCATGCCGACTATATTAGGTCTCTCGAGCGGCGCCTTCTCACCCTCGCCTAATAGCCATACCTGGCGTAAAGGCGACTGCTTAAATCCTTCTACTAATACTAGATCATACATTGGTGAAAGCCGTAAGATCGTTGTTGAAAGCGAAGCAGCCTGGCAATCATGACGGCGGATAAGAGACTCATCAGGCCCCTGTAAAAAAACATCAGCGCCAGCCTCGAATAGCCTGGCGCTGTCCTTGCCAGGGTGATCTACATTAAGCCCATGGACATCATGCTTGATAACCGCAACACGTAATCTTCTGCCAATCAATTCTGGCAATACCTTCTCGATAAGCGTAGTCTTTCCCGAGCCGCTATTTCCTGCGACGGCGAGCACGGGAACATTAGTTTCTGTCCATGCTACCGTAGCTGTCATCAACCGGCCTGGACACGCTGTGGTTCTTCAATCAGTCGAGCCTGACAACAAGCACAATCTGCGGGATCACCGCGTAGCTTTTTGATGCCATGTGGCAACGCCTTGATGATGGCCTCCAGGTTTTCTACCGCACCACGTTCGGAGCCAGGCAGATTAATGATAAAGGTCGATCCACGTATACCTGATGTCCCTCGTGACAGGATGGCAGTCGGCGTTTTGGCTAAAGATGCCAGTCGCATCGCCTCATCAAACCCGGGGGTCGCTCGTTCGATTACAGCACTTGTTGCCTCAGGGGTAACATCTCGCGGTGCAGGCCCGGTACCGCCGGCCGTCACCAGCAGGTCGATAGAATATTGATCGCAGTAACGCTGCAATA
The DNA here is from genome assembly GCA_945788675.1 of uncultured Gammaproteobacteria bacterium. Lineage (GTDB taxonomy): Bacteria > Pseudomonadota > Gammaproteobacteria > SZUA-140 > SZUA-140 > SZUA-76. The sequence continues at coordinate 8,663 of CALZMY010000284.1, forward strand.
TTTCACTAATAGCGACTTTATCATCCGCAACCAGATCGATATGCTGTACGTGGGCCTGAAGTTCGTGACGCAACAGATCAGCAACGGCAGGACCCGCAGTATCAACCGTCTCGCCCCGGAAGCAACGGTCACTGACCGTGATAACAACGGCCTGGGGCACCGAGCGCGGCACCTCTTCAAGCACTTCGATGGCGTCGCCAGGGAACACCTCGCCGTCTTGCTGGACGGTGGCAAACACGCCCGCATGCGCCATCAGATATTGACCGCTAATCCGTTCGACGTGCTCAGGCTGATGAAAATGTTTACCGATCTGGCTAATAGTCAGAATCGCATTTTTTCCTAAACCTAGCCGCGTACCAACACCCAGTGTCGCCAGTGGCAAATCCCGACAGACGATATTTTCTGAAAACGTCCCAGGGCCCCACTTGCCACGGGTCAGTGAATGCAAATCCTCTTCGGCAAGCAGACTGACCGAGCGATGACCCAGGCCTGCGTGCCAGTCTCCATCAATCCCCGCCCCAGCGATGAGCAATGCACTTTCCACTGGATGTTTGAGTCCTGGGCGATTATTCACACAGATGTGTTGAATAGTGTTCATGTGATTCTCCTTTCAGGTGGTCGAATCCATATAAGCATTATCGATTATCAAGAGTTTTTAGGAACCTCTCATTTCTATCCGCTCAGAATTAATCAGTGGTTCCTTAAGAATTCGGAGATTATCTTTGCATATCGTATTTCTTCATTTTCTCCCATAAAGACTTTCGGCTAATGCCAAGTGTCGTTGCAGTGTTCATAATATTCCAGTCGTTTTCCCTTAACGTTACATCTATGTAGGTATGCTCTCGGGTCTGGAGGAAAGTTTTAAGCGTTCTACTTTCTTCTTCATTGGCCAGTTCTGCTTGTTGAGGAAAGATATCCTGAGCAAAGATAGTCGGGCCTGGCGCCATGATGCATGC
>CALZMY010000285.1 GCA_945788675.1 uncultured Gammaproteobacteria bacterium
CCACTTCAGATCTTCATTAATATCTTTGTAAATTTCATTATTTTGCATGTTTTACACCGATTTCGTTATTAGTCTCAAAGATGTCGACATACTAAACTTCACGAACACGATCCAGATACATCACACAGGGATCTGTATTCAGGAATTCAAAGACCCGATAACCACGCATATCAGGGGTCTGCTTGTTCTGTTTAGTTTTACCAAGCTCAACTTGATGTTTACGCCACATCTTGGTCACTTTGGTTTCACCAACACCAGACTCGGGGTTGAACATGCCGAGCATGTCGCCAAAGGTGATCGCACCTGTTGGACAGGTCTGTGCACAGGCTGTCTGAACTTCGCCATCTCTAACACTGCGGTCTTCCATTCTGGCCTTATCTTTTACTGTACGGATACGTTGTACGCAGAAGGTACACTTCTCCATAACACCTTTATCACGCACACTCAGGTCTGGATTCAGCTGCATGTGAAGCGGTGCGGGCCATGAATCTTCATAATAAGACCAGAAGTTGAAGTAACGCAGGCGGAATGGGCAGTTGTTAGAACAGTAACGAGACCCAATACAGCGGTTATAGACCTGAGCATTCAAACCATCCGGCGTGTGGTATGTCGCAGCCACCGGGCAAACCGGCTCACATGTTGCGGCATTACACTGCTGACACATCATCGGTAAGAAACTGGCGCCATGCTGCTGGAACTCACTAACACGCCCTTCGCCAAGATCAGGTTCATCCCAGTAACGCTCGACTCGCAGCCAGTGCATTCCCTGACCCTTTTCGAATTTGTCTTTACCCACAACTGCAAGATTGTTTTCTGCGTAACAGGCCACTGAACATGCATTACAACCAATGCATTTATTCAGATCAACGGACATGCCCCACATGTGTTCGTAGTCATGATAACCACCTTCTTCATGGCCTTTACGATACTTAGACCAATCATCGACTAGATTACTAAGCGACATGATCGCCTCCTTCAGTGCGCTCGTAGACATCAGCCGGAACTGTTGAAACCAGCTTACGGCCTACCTGTGTTTCACTACCACCAAAACGAACTAGAACGTCATCGCTCTTCGCCGCTTTGGACACTTTAACGTTGGTTGAGTAGAGCGCCAGCTCACCGGTCATCTTGTCTACCTTCGGATCAAGAATGCTCAATGAGTTAACACCACGATCTTTTGCATAACGGCTGAAGCCTGCATCATGCCCCTGACCTAGCGGTACGGCGATTACATCTGGATGTACGCCCTTATAGACATACACCTTCACATTAATGTCGCCCTGTGCGGATGCAATTTTCACCGTATCACCCTCTTTGACACCTAGTTTATTAGCCGTCGATGGGTGAACCTCGGCCCAGGAGTCCCACACCACTTTACTGATCTGATCAGGTGCTTCCTGTAACCACGGTAAATTGGCGTGACGCCCATCCCAGAAACTAAGTCTGGCAGCAGGTGCAAGTACCATCTCAGATGAATTACCCAATTGCTTCGGCAAATCAAATGCGACGCCCTTAACCTTTAGTGAAGTCGCATTAACGCCAACATCGACAAGCCCTTTAGACAATACATTTGCCCAGAACTCCTCGTCACTAGCACCATTTTTATGCTCATCAGGGATAGTAGAAAATGCATTGCGAAGATACGCATAGTAATCAGCAAAACCTTCGTAGGCAGACTCTTTACGCTTCTTCAACAGTGTCAGGATGATATCGCCAAAACCCTGTGTCTCTTTCGATAAAGGTTCCATCAACGGCTGCTGAATACTAATTTCACCACGGCCCGCTTGATAAGGTGCGACATGCGTCCCCCAATCTTCTGGTCCAGAGGCCAGCGGCAGCACAACATCAGCCATTGCAGTGGTCTCATCATTAAAATGAGAAAGGACAACCTTAAATGGGATGTTAGCCAGGCTCTCTTTCAACCCTAATGCTTTAGGTGCTGTGTAGACAGGATTGGTACCAGAGAAGAAGACCACATCAAAACGCTTGTCTGCTGCGGCCTGCGAAAATGCTACCAGCGACTGGTTGTTACCCTTAACTGGCGCCATGCTGGCGTAAGCAAATTCACCATTAGACTCGATCGTCTTACCCACATTACCCAGGATAATATTCAACACCATCGCTGCGGCTACATTTTGATAACCATGCTCGTGACCTTCGGCAGACGCTCCAGCAAGTACCAGACTCGGTGCGCGCTGTTTCAACGTCGCGGCAATCTTCGCAACCTGCTCCGGGTCAATCCCCGTGGCAGTTTCAGTTTCGCCGAGGGTGTAACCACGAATCATTGACTGAACGCTACCTGGTAGCTCGGCCATGCTCAGGCCATGCTTGGTAACCAGTTGGTTGGCAATGCCTAGCGCCAGCGCACCTTCAGTACCCGGCTTGCTTGCAACCCACAGATCCGCATTCGCGCCTGTAAGCGACATGTTTGGCTCAACCTGAATCAAGGTACCTCGTGGTGAGGTGCGGAACTTGGCATATTCAGTCGAAAAGTGCAGCGGAGAACTCCAGGTACCCAGGAAATCAGCACCAAATGAAAGGACTGACTGTGCCTTATCGAGACGCAGACGAGGATTGCTGTCACCCAGCATATCCTTGCTTACTTTCGACCAGATGGCGTTATTGATGGACTCATGTACAAAGTGGTTACCCGAGCCAATCGACTCAAGGTGTGCCTGTAGCAGCACCGATTGATGACCACTGACTGAACCCGTCATCCAGGCAAACTTACTACCACTGATGTTTGCTGTCTTCTCTGCAATCAGCCCGTAAGCCTCTTCCCAGGTTGCATCTACCAGCGATGAGCCTCTGCGAATCTTTGGTTTGGTAAGACGGTCAGGATTGTAATGTGCCTGTAGACCCGCCTGGCCCATCTGACACAGACGCCCCTTATTAATAGAAGACTCAGGGTTACCTTCCAGCTTTAGAACACGTCCTTCACGTACGCGGCCATGAATACCACAGCCTGATGGACATTGCTGACAGGTCGATGCATACCAGACACCAACACCAGGAATCACATACTCTTCCGGCATCAGGTAGGAGACAACTTTTTCCTTCCCCTCTTCAAGTGTCACTGTCGTTGGCATATCACAACCGGCCAACGTGGCACCGACACCACTCCATCCCATTATTTTGAGAAAATCTCTACGTTTTATCTTGCTAAAACTCATATTAAGAACCACCCCGTTTTCGTCACGAATCTCGTGCGCTCAACGATCATAAAAATGTTTATTTATGACACTTCCAACAATCAGAAGGACCGTCGTTTGCCTGATGACAGCGCTGACAAAAACCCATCGTCAGTGGCTTCACCTTATTAGCAACGGTCATTTTCTTGATCTCCCCGTGACAAAAAGCACAGACCTCAGAAACATTTTCAACCTGAAGGTCTTCGTTATCTATAACGAATCGCTTAATGTGTTTTTCATGTGTGAAATGCACGTAGTCTGGAACGTCATGTACTTTGTTCCATGGTGGGGGCTGCTTATTCTCCCAGTACTCCGTCAGCTTCTGAATGCGTGGCTTATCAGTCGCGATAACGCTATGACAACCCATGCACTTACTGGTTGGAGGAATTCCCGCTACCTTGCTACGACGCGCATAGGTATGACAGTACATGCAGTTGATCTCGTTCACATCAGCATGAATATCGTGCGGAAACTCGATAGGTTGCTCAACATGGATGCCTGAATAGCTACCCTCAGGAGGGACGGCATTCGGTACCTCAGCATTCACATTGGCAGAAAATATCGCCATTGCAGCCATCAGCAGCATAACAATAAAAGACATCTGCACGGTGTTTCTAGTCTTACGACTTCCACGACCTGCAGCCTCAATAAAACGCCCTAGTGGCAAATGTTGTAAAACCGACATTACCCCTCTCGACAACAAAGTTGTTCATTTTAATATTAAGAGCCGGGGGATCAAACTACGTAACTTGCTCGCGTGGGTTCAGAGCTGGAATCAATGATTCCACTCATAAACACCGCAAACAGTTTAGACCCCCAATTGGCCCACGCCAAAACTTCCAGTACTTTTGCAACCAAAATACATCTGGTTCGCGAAGTGTGGTTTGTGTGGTACACAAATCAAAACCACAGTATTTCAAATATTTTTATTATTAGTTTTTATTTTTATTAAATCGCATTGCATAGCCAACAGCAGCGCGAAGTTACGAATCCTAGAACAACTCTAACGACACTGTCAACGAAAATTTTCTTACCGATTTAGTCGGGATATTCTTCTTTCAACTAGAAAAGCTTTACTTAATTCAATCAATACAAGCACTACAAAGATCCATTAATCATCATACTGGATTGTTGATGTCAATAAATTGGTGCTTTAAATCAAATCGATCGGAAAGATGTATTGCAAGCACCTCTACCCCGTAGCGTTCTGTCGCGTGATGGCCTGCTGCAAAATAATGCATGCCCATTTCACGCGCAATATGGGTTGTCTGCTCAGATATTTCGCCACTGATATATGCATCAACCCCCTGCAGCGCAGCTTCTTCAATATAGCCCTGAGCACCGCCACTACACCACGCTACCGTGCGGATCTCCTTATCGCTACCCGCAATATGCAGGGGTGCCCGGCCGAGTTTTTCATTCAACAGCGCCGATAACTCCGCTGCCGTCATCGCTTTTGCAAATTCGCCGTGCATCACAAGCGGTGGTGACGATGGACCAAAGCTGCCCTTATACTCGATGCCCAATAATCGCCCAAGAGAGGCGTTGTTTCCATAGAGCGCATGCCCATCCAGCGGCAGATGATATGCCAACAAGCTAATTTCATGTGCCAGCAGAGATTGCAGGCGACGCCTTTTCATTCCAGTGATACAGGAATTTTCCCCTTTCCAGAAATAACCATGATGAACTAGCAACGCATCTGCACCCGCATCAACGGCTGCTGTCACCAACTCAAGACTCGCGGTCACACCGCTCACTATGGTTGCCACCTCTGATCGCCCCTCAACTTGCAGACCATTCGGCGCATAATCGGTAAACCGATCAATCTCCAGTAAGTTGTTTGTGTATTGCACTAACTCACGCAACTCTACCATCGTCTTCCATCGCTCCTGTTTTTCGCATCACTAATAATTAAGGAACCTCTGATTAATTCATGAACTACTTGCGAACGGCTAAAATCAACCAGCTCTTTGTTCCAAATCTTGGCAATAGTCCCGCTACATGTGCCCGCTCTTTGGGTACTACCTGCGATTTGCGCCGCGATCTGGCAGATTTTATCTCGTTATCAACCAAGCCCTGAATTAATCAGAGATTCCTTAATTAATTAAAACCCCCTGTCGTTTATCAGCGGCATGCACCAAGGAAAAATATTCATGTTTAAACGCTTTTTTGTTATTC
>CALZMY010000286.1 GCA_945788675.1 uncultured Gammaproteobacteria bacterium
AACCGTACCTTAAATCGACAGCTGAAAAAAAGGGGGTTGAAGCGTCTCTTCCTGCATGCCCACGCACTCAGTTTTATGCTGCCGAGCAGTATGAAAAGGATCTCGGTAGAGGCTCCGCTGAGCCCGGAGCTTGAGGCGTTTATAAATTCACTGGAAAACTGATAAAATGTTGAACAATAGATTCAAGCTGCTGGTATTTGACTGGGACGGTACACTGATGGACTCTGAGGCACAAATCGTCTCCTCACTGACCAATGTCATCGCCGAGCTGGAACTCGATGAGCGCACCAATCCTGCATTGCGCAACGTCATTGGACTCGGGCTTCCCGAAGCGATTCGTCAGCTCTACCCGGATGAGGAAAAGGATATCGTGGAGCGCTTTATCGAGCGTTATCGCCACCATTTTCTATCGGGTAATCAAGGAGCCTCGGTACTTTTTGCGGGAGCGATTGATGTGATCAGGCGCCTTCATGCACAGGGATATCTGCTTGCTGTTGCCACCGGCAAGAGCAGGCGAGGGCTGGACCGCTCACTGGATGAGACTAAATCGGGCGAATATTTCCATGTCACCCGCTGTGCCGATGAAACATTTTCCAAGCCGCATCCGCAGATGTTGCTCGAGATCATGACAGACCTGGATGTAGGCCCTGATGAAACGCTGATGATCGGTGATACAGAATATGATCTACAGATGGCAGCAGAGGCAGGCACCGCTTCGCTGGGCGTCACTTATGGGGTACATGAGCTGGAGCGCCTGCTTGCCCATCAGCCGCTGGCGTGTCTCGATGATATTTCCGAAGTGGGTAGACTACTGTATAAGTAATCAACTAATGTGGGCAGGGCGTGCGTCGATAAGCAGATTAACGACTCAGACCCACGCTTCAAATAAAAGTTGTAATCAAATAATTAAACAATAAAATCTAAGGATAGTACGGATAGCATAATGTCAGACGAGATCAAAAACGATACGCCGCAAACAGCGCAACAAAGCAGTGACCCGTGGATGGGGGAGCAGAAACAAACGCCTACTACGGAAAGAAAAAAGGATGAGTGGCAGCACGAAGTTATGGAGCGATTAATTTTTAGCGCTCACAAAGAGCAACGTCGCGCACGTCGCTGGAGCATCTTTTTCAAGTCACTCATGTTTGCTTACCTCATCGCGATCTTTGTGGTCTATATGCCAAGTGATCTGAGCGAGGTACCTAACAAGAAGAATAAGCACACCGCATTAATTGAGATACGAGGCACGATTGCCGCTGACACCGAGGCCAATGCTGATAGCATCATCAGCGCGTTACGCGATGCCTTTGAAAACAAGCACGCTGCAGCGGTTATCATGCGTATAAACAGTCCCGGTGGCAGCCCAGTCCAGGCCGGTTATATCAATGATGAGATTAAACGCCTGCGAGCAGAACACCCCAATAAACCACTCTACGCTGTAGTGACTGATATGTGCGCTTCTGGTGGTTATTACATTGCGGCCGCCGCAGATGAAATCTATGCGGACAAGGCGAGCATCGTCGGTTCTATCGGTGTCATTATGAACGGCTTCGGTTTTGTTGATGCGATGGATAAACTGGGCATTGAGCGACGCATGATGACGGCTGGGGAGAACAAGGGTTTTATGGATCCATTCTCGCCACTCGAGGCTGAGGACGAGCAACATATTAAAACGCTCCTGGGGTCGATCCATCAGCAATTTATCGACGTGGTTAAAGAAGGGCGCGGTGATCGTCTTAATGATGATCCAGCCATCTTCAGCGGGCTTGTCTGGACCGGTGAGCAGGCGATCGATATTGGCCTGGTCGATGCACTTGGCAGCAGCAGTTATGTCGCACGTGAAGTCGTTGGTGCTGACAAGATTATCGATTATACCTATGATAAGCCGGTATTTGAGCGCTTTGTTGAACGCCTGGGGGCTTCAATGGCCACTGGGGTTACCTCAACGATGGAAAATCTGTGGCGCTAACAGAATTTGAATGGGACTGAGGAGAGGGAGCTAAGTGCCGCCCCCTTTCTTTTTTAAAAATAATTGAACAACTAAGGTTAGAACAAATGACACAATCGACATTTCGAAAGGACCTGGGTGATTTCAACAGTATCATCTGTTTTCGTTCCATAGTTACAGGGCTGGAAAGGGTGATGGGTAAAGATGCGGCCAGTGGTAATTTAATTCGCGCAGGTCGACTAAGAGGAATAGAGCTCGCCAGGAGTTTGGGGTTAACTAAAACAGATAAACCAATTTCCGAATGGTCCGCGATGATTGCGGATGCCGTCGGAAAAAATGGTACCCGGCTTTGTACCATTGTTAAGCTGGAAGAGGGCGATGGAATATTCCGCGCTTATCTCAGTGAGACAATCTGTTCTGCGGGTGAAGCGCCTGGCTCGACTCGGAAGCTCACTTTTACACAAGGTGCTGTTCTGGGCGCGATAGAAGAGGCGACAGGTCATCGTCTTTCCGGCGAGCAGACAGGCAGTGTACTGCGTGGCGATGATTACGATATCGTTGAATTTACCATTCGATAAAGAAACCTGCTTGCTGTCATTGCGAGGAGTGTTACGACGAAGCAATCTCCTCGCGCAATGATACTCAAGTTGAGATAAACACTAGCCGCTGAGATTTCAGTGGGCTTTTTTGTTTCTGGGAATCGCTTCTCAGTTTAATCGTTTTTCTTTTTAATCCCGAAATAAAAATAGTTGTAAATCCCATGTGGAATGCGCATGAATTTGATAATCATTGGCGGGCTGGACTATGGATGACTCACTCCCACAATGAAAACATTTCAAAGAATTGCAGGCCCATATCTCTTTGCAAATGCTATTTACTTTCATCTTGGCGGACTGGATCTCTACCCTGAGGGAGTTATCCGGTGAATGTTACCCACACAATCAGGGTAGCCCCTCTTTTTGATTACTCATGCCAATGCCAATTGGTCGGTGATGTTAGATGGTGGTAAGCTTGCACCAGAATCTACTTAACTTTACCCAGTTTTAATGAAGTGAATGTTGGATTCTTCCAAATAATATGCACTGAAAATGAAGTTAAATGAATCTAACTGAAATCTCGGAGGCCATATCATGATCAAAGTAATTCATATCGTTCTGATAGCTACTTTACCTGTGTTTTTTGGAGTCGGAGCATTTGCCGACAGCCCACCTCAGCTCGATGTAGCTGACAGTCATTCTGTAGCGAACAAGGGAAAAATCAATCTGTATCGTGTACAAATTCAAGGGCTGGAATTTGGGAGAGATCAAGAAGCGCTGGATGCTGAAATATTAGTCACGCTTGATACTCAACCTGGCATGGTTTTTGGTTTGAGACTTCACCCTGATTCTCCGCCGGTTAATAAAATCATGGCCGATACTTTACGTGAAGCGTATTTAAACCAAACACCAGTGACACTACAACATCAAGTCGCACCCGGTAAGAAACATGCAAAAATTCATGTAATTCAACTTAATTAAGTAGTAAAGTTTTGCAACTAATATAGGGCATACCAACAGTGCCCAAAGTAAGTCATACAAGCCCGCTGAGATTTCAGCGGGCTTTTTTGTTTCTGGGGCAACAACCGGGGGGGTACGGGCCAAAGCAACTCCTTGTATAGTTTAAATAGTCGACCCTGAAAAACCCACAAGCTCCTGACCAATAAAGAAAAAGAAGCTGGAATGAGATAAAATAACGTCCAGAAACCGGTGTTAATCGCAGTAAAACTGGACGAAAAGGACAGCGCGG
>CALZMY010000287.1 GCA_945788675.1 uncultured Gammaproteobacteria bacterium
CCGCGCTGTCCTTTTCGTCCAGTTTTACTGCGATTAACACCGGTTTCTGGACGTTATTTTATCTCATTCCAGCTTCTTTTTCTTTATTGGTCAGGAGCTTGTGGGTTTTTCAGGGTCGACTAAGTAGGATATTCGATAATATCCCAGTGAACCCTATAATATAGATCCCCATAATAAGCAAGCTCCACAACTCTCAATTCACTTGGCCAAGCATGTGCTGGTGCAAATATTCTACAACCCCATGAAGCCTCACAACCTGATGCTAACTCTGGATTATCATTATAATGCCCCCCCCATGACTATTGATGAGAAGGTCATTCAGGCCCGACATTCCTCTCAGTAAAGTGCCCGAATCACTGAAAGGGTGCATAAGAGCACTATCCCTACAGCCGTTAAATAGAACATCGCAGCGCCCATCGACCAGATCGACATCATAAAGCACACCATCAACATCAATATTACGTGCCCCAGTAAACTCACCGCTGCTATCGATCACCAGCATGGGAACAGCATTTGCTGCCATTGCCCCTGCTAATAAAAGCGCTCCAAACAGCCCCTGAATTATTCCCTTAATCATTATTCTAATAATCCCCTTATTTTCTTAAGCAGTTCAATAACAGTGAGCCAACGCCTTATTCAAAAGACTATACAGTTGCACGCCTGACACGGGCCAATGCAATTCCGGCCAGCCCAATCCCAAACAACGCAATAACCGAGGGTTCAGGCACCGAAGGGGGCGTTACACTCCAGCGCGCAAAGGTATAGCGCGCAGAGATGAAGGCGTAGGTGTAGGGCGAAATTGAGGTATCAAAAGTAGAAGCTGTGTAGGGGTCGTAACCCGTGAAGGTTGGCTTATCAATGTCCGTAATACTTATGTAATCGTCTCCGCGAGTACTTCTCGTGCTTGGATTTTCTTCAGTTGTGATATTAACAAATCGAAGCAACCCCAAATGATCAGGATGAGCATATATAGGCACGGCTATGAGGCACATAACAAGATCTTCACAACCAAGCGTCAATTCAGGTCTGTCATCATATAACCCACTAAAACTATTTTCGACCAGTCTACTCAAACCAACCATCCCGCTCATCAAATCCGAGTAGTCATTGAAGGGATGCATATTCGCACTATCTCTACAGCCGTTAAATAGAACATCGCAACGGCCATCGACCAGATCAACGTCGTACAGCACACCATCAACATCGATATTACGTGCCCCAGTAAACTCACCGCTGCTATCGATCACCAGCATTGGGGTTGCACTTGCAGCCATCGCACTGACTAATAAAAACATCCCAAAAATGACCTGAACTATTCCTTTGACCACTATTCCTGCCCCCTGATTATTATTTTTTACAAAACCTCCCCCGAATTAATAACAAAGCAAAATTTATTCCATGATTGTTATCGTCATATATATCAATGACTCAATAAAGATGGCCGGTCGCGAAATCAGTACAATGTAAAAAATACTGACAATTGAGAAGTTATTAAAGATCAGCCTGGGTATCGGGGCACTGTACTAGCAATGACAGGAGTACCAACTCAACTGAAAGCGCACGAATGCATAGTTGCAATCTACTATGGAGCTTTCTCCACTACGACCGACTGCCCACCAAATTCCACAATTTGTCCGGGGCGAATCTTGCAGCGCTTGCGCAGCTCCACCTCACCATCGACGCTGACATGCCCTTCTGAGATCAGGGTCTTTGCCATGCCACCGCTGTGACAAAGGCCGGCGAGCTTCATCAAATCGCACAGCGCCACATATTCACGCCCTTCCAGGTCAAAATTCTCCATACTGCCATCTACGCCTTATATTGCTAATTGATATCTCAAGACGTGCATTGTATAAATTCTCCTGCATATAGGCTATCTTCCAACTCACCACAACGAAGGAGAGATATTATGACTTCCAGACTACTCGGTTCACTGCTGCTCACATCAATCTTTGCATTTTCCAGTCCGGCCTTTGCAGCCGATGACAAGCATCACGGTATGGGTGGTGGGCACCATGATATGGGTGCCGCTAAAGGCCAGCATGGCGGCATGGGCAAAGGGGCTCACGCAGCGGGCAAACACAAGGGTGGCCACAACAAGAAGAAGGGCCACAATATGTCACCCCACTGGGCCAAAACCCTCAGTGATGAACAGCGCGTTGCCATCGACAAGATGCACCTTAAACTCAGCAGCTTACATGTCGTGCTGAAGGCCAGGGCAGGACTTCTCCAGAAAGAACTCAATGTCATGACAGCTAAAGATGGTGCCGACAAAAATGCGATTGACGCCAAAATCGATGAACTGATGGCAGTCAAAGCAGAAATCATGAAGCACCGTTACGATCACCTCAGCGAGATGCGTGCAGCCCTCACGGGACAACAACGCATCTCATACGACATGGCGATTCTTAACCGCAAAGGGGCCAAATGAGCACTTCTGTGTGCTGAAATGGTGCTGACAGAGAGTAACAGCTGATTTAATTATCAAGATTGTCATTACGAGCAAAGCGAAGTAATCTCCGCACTTGAAGTATCATTAAGCTCGGAGATTGCTTCGTCGCTTCGCTCCTCACAATGACATATAATCCAGCGTTTTCCATATAAATGAGTTACCAATAACCTGTACCGCCATGAGTAAATTCTGGAGTCCCATTGTTCACCAGCTCACCCCCTACATTCCTGGTGAGCAGCCCAAGACCAGCAATTTGGTCAAATTAAATACCAATGAAAACCCTTATGGACCTTCGCCAGGCGTGATCACTGCGATTGAAATAGAAGCGGGCAACTCATTGCGGCTCTATCCCGACCCGCAATCGCAACGACTCACCGATGCGATTGCTCGCTACTACCAGCTCAAACCAGAACAGGTCTTTGTCGGCAATGGCTCAGATGAAGTGCTCGCGCACACCTTTCAGGCGCTGTTTCAACACGGCAAGCCACTGCTCTTTCCGGACATCACCTATAGCTTCTACCCAGTCTATTGCAAACTCTATGGCATTACTGCCGAGACAATTCCGCTCGATGAACACTTTAAGGTCGACGTTAGCGACTACAATCGAGCCAACGGCGGCATCATCTTTCCCAATCCCAATGCGCCCACTGGCCACGGCATTGGGCTCGATGCGATTGAGACACTGCTCAAAACAAACCGTGACTCTGTCGTGGTTATCGACGAGGCCTACATCGACTTCGGTGGTACCTCAGCGGTTGTATTGATCGATCAATACCCAAACCTGCTGGTGATCCAGACGTTATCAAAATCACGTTCACTGGCGGGGCTACGCGTTGGCTTCGCAATGGGCAACACGGAATTAATCGCAGGGCTGGTGCGCGTAAAAGACAGCTTTAATTCTTACCCGCTCGATAATATTGCGATCAGCGGTGGCTGTGCAGCGATAGAAGACAAGGCACATTTTGAATATACTCGCAGGCGGATCATTACATCACGCGGACAACTCGTCACACAACTCGAAGCGCTCGGTTTTAATGCCATTCCGTCACAGGCAAACTTTCTCTTTGTAACACACCCACGGCATGATGCCGCAGGCCTTGCCGCTCAACTACGCCTGCGGAATATCATTGTGCGTTACTTCAACAAGCCCCGCATTGATCAATACCTGCGCATCACTATCGGGACTGAAGATGAGTGCGCCATCCTGACCGCTGCATTAAAAGAAATCGTTAGCGGCCAATAATTGCCACGGTGTCATCTGGCCACTGCGGATAATATTCATCCCTGATACGTTCGCAGTAATGCACCAGATTTTCAAAATTACGTGCGCACTCATTAAGAGGATTATGCATATCCGTGAGAATCAGCTCGCATAAAAAAGCGAAGGCGGTCGCATCCAGAGTCGACGGTCGCTCACCGAGGAGAAAGGCCTTGTCACCCAACAGGTCGGACAACGCCTGCAATATTTCAGTAGCCATCATCAGGATCTGCTCATTGGAGTGACGTCCAAGCCCTTGAAGGTGCAACGCTCGTCTCACCCCGCGCTGTGCGAACCACGGAACAATCACACGCAGCGGGAATGGCAACACCTTGAAAAAGGTATCTTTCACCCGCGGCCACGTGTCTGGCCGCATCCAGCGGGAATAGACCAGGCACCAGTAGAGGTGCTCATCCA
>CALZMY010000288.1 GCA_945788675.1 uncultured Gammaproteobacteria bacterium
ATCAGCGAGGTCATGACGATGGCGACGCCAACACTGGTAAAGGCGTGGCGTACCGCCGCTTCGGCATCAAGCCCCTGTTCGCGCCGCGCGCGCAGATATTTACTGAGAAAATGGACGGTGTCGTCGACGACAATGCCTAGACTCATCCCTGCCACCATCGACACCGCCATGTTGACCTGGCCCACGGCTAAGCCCCAGATACCAAATGCGAGCCCCGCCGGTAACAGGTTTGGGACCAGACTCAGCATGCCAATCTTCACGCTGCGTAGCGCGATCATGATAATGAATGAAATCAGAATCACGGCGGCAAAGGTACCGCCGAGCATGCTGGTAATGTTGCGCTCAGAGATATAAGCAAACATGATGCCCGGCCCGACACCGATGGCGCGACTATCACGTGTGTTTTGTGCCAGCCACTGTTCGCCACGATGGGCGATATCGCGCAACTGTTTTGAAGTCATGTTGTCGAGTGTCGCAATGACCTGTGTTGATGATTTATCGACATTGAGCTGATTGTTCAGGTCTAGTCCATAAGGCAGCGATAGTTCATAGAGCAACAGATACTGTGCGGCGAGTTCGCGATTGTCCGGCAGCTTGTACCATGCGGGATCATCACCGTGCAGGTTCTTGTTAAGACGTTTAAAGGTGTCGCTGATGGTGCTGACATGTTTGACTTCAGGTTGTGTGCGCAACCAACGGGTAAAGGCGTCAATCTCAGTTAAAAAATCAGGATCACTGACACCATTACTACTACCGGCAGGCAACGAATACTGTAGTTGATAGATGCCGGTCAGGTGCGCGGTAGTGAAGTCGACATCCTGTCGATACTCAGTACTGGTATCAAAATAACTGACGAAGTCATCATTGAGTTCGATACGTGGAATAAAAGAGAGGATTACCAGACTCACGATAATGGAGCCCCATAGTATCGGACGGCGACGGTGAATCACGCTTGATGCAAGCCGGTCCATCATCAGTGTCATACGGTCGCGTCGCTGCGTCACTTTCAACGGCATAATGGAGAGGAATGCTGGCAAGAAGGTGACGGAATAGACAAATGCTGCCATCACGCCGATCGCGGTGATATTGCCAAGGTCGTGAAAGGGTGGCGAGTCACTAAAATTGAGTGACAGAAAGCCAATGGCGGTGGTGATACTGGTCAAAAAGACCGGCGACAGGTTGATGCGTAGACTCTCGGCAATCGCTGCCTGTTTCTCTTCGCCTTTGCGCATCAGTGCTAACAGTGTCACCAGAATATGGATCGAGTCGGCCACCACCAGTGTCATGATAATCGTCGGCGCAGAGGCGGAGGGGGGTGTTAGACTTATTCCTAGCCAACCGGCAATGCCCATCGCGGTTGTTACCGACAGCACAATGATGATCACCGTGCCAACTGTCGCGCTTACCGAGCGCACCAGCAGGAAGGTGATAATAATGATCACCAGGTACATGATGGGCACCAGCGTTGCCATGTCGTTCTGGCTCGATTCCATGAATGAGTTATTCATCATCACCATGCCGGTGAGGTGAACATCGAGCGGGTAATTCGCCTCAATCTCGGCCGCTAACGCACGTGCTGCATTGGCGGTGATGGGTACCTCATCCATCGCCTTGCCGGGCATCTGGAAGGTAACATTGATCCCCGTAGTACCCCCTTCAACGGCCACCAGGCGTTGATGTAGTGCCGGTTCAGAAAGGGCGACGGCCTTGATATTATCGAGCGCTGCGCGATCGAGTCCTGCTGCATCACTGACCAGGTCTTCAACAATCAGGTCATCTTCTTCCGCGATGGTGTGTTGAAAGTTACTGATGGAATCAACGCGCAAGGCGTTGGGCAGCAGCCACGCCTTTTCGGTGAGTAGCTCAACGGCCTCGAGTGTGGTGGGGGTAAAGACATCATCATCGCTGTGAGGTGAGAGCGTAAAGAGGATATTATCGACTTGTGTATAGGTGCGTTGCAGTGCTTCGAATGCCTGCATTTGCGGATTGTCATCGCTAAAAAAAACTCGATAGTCGGTGTTGAAGCCGAGGTGTCGTGCGCCACTGGCAGCGGACAATGCAAGCAACACTGACAGGATAATAACTGGCCAGCGCCAACGAATGACCCATTGGCTGTAGCGATGTGCCAGGCCGTTTTTATTTTCGTCGCTCATGCCCTTAACCCCTCCAGAAAGTTGATAAGGCCTTCAATACATACAGCAAGCAGCTCGCGGTCCTGCGCATTCTTTGCCAGGCCAATTGAACCCTCCATGCTGGCGACAAAAAATGTTGCGGCCTGCATAGTATTGATTTCGCTGTTGACGGTGCCCGCCTCCTGGCCACGCGCCAACGCTGCCTGCAGGTCACTGCGCCAGTGATTGATTGCACCACTAATACGTTGGCGGAATCCTTCATCAATAGGGGACATCTCCTGCCCCAGATTGTTGACTGGGCAGCCAAGGCGAATTGACTCATCAGTCATTGCCGTAATTTCGCTGCGCAGTAGTGCGCTAATGCTGCTGATTGGGTCTGGGTCGTTCAGAGAGGGCTCCCATCGTTCCACACACCCAGGGATAAAGACTTCTTCAAATACGGCATAGCCAAGGGCCAGTTTACTGGGAAAGTGGTGATACAACGCGCCCTTTGAAAGGCCGGTTTTGGTGAGAATATCGCCGATACTGGTGGCCTGAAAACCATTTTCAAGGATCTCCTCGGCGGCTACTTCCAGTAGTTTACGGCGGTTATCTTCCGAAATGGCGGCAACGTTCATGGCTTATCTCCTCCGTGCGATCTGCGAACCATATCAGACCGACTGGTCGGTTTGCAATGGTTGATTTATTATCTGCATTTGATTTCACACTAAAACAATCTTATCTTTTTGTTTTAATTAGTAATATCAGCTGAATGCCAGGGTTTTTTATGTGAGGAGTGATGAGTGTCTGATAGCCACTATGTTCGATGGCAACGAGTTAGCATAAAATGGCAAGAAGTGATTATTGAGTAATAAGGGATACGATGGCTTCGCTATTCAACAAAATTTGCCGTCTCAAACAGCAACCTGGCTGGAGCTGGGAACATTTCCAGTCTGAGATCGATAGTGTCGATCCTGATGGTATCAAGCTGAAATTGCTGCAGCGCTATCACCGCAGTCCGCATAAAAAACCGACAAAGCATGTCTCGCAGATTATCGATCTGCTGCACAGCGAATATTTTCCCAGCCCATTTCCTGAGCCAGTGCTGCGCTTGATGCACGTCTATGGTGAACTAAAAAAATGCAAGCGCTACCTCACTAAAGACAAAGACACCTGTGATTTAGAGAGCCATGTAAAAGAAAAGATGAAAACACTGGTCGTTGATGATTATCTCAGTAAAGTCTGTCTGGAGTGGTTGCTGGGCAACGTTGCATTTGATCGCATTGCTATCCATCTCGAAAATGGTTCACGTATCAAAATGGAAGAAACTAAAAAGAGTGCCATTGAACACTATCAGACCGCTATTTCGATGCTGGAACAGCATAACAGGCTTAATCCTGACCATGCAGTCAAAATGCGGGATCTGTACCATGTGCATTACAATATACTTGCCTGTTATCTTTACGCCGTTCCCGAAGAGGCTCGCAATCACGATGCCGCTATCCTGCAACATGTTCGTAAATCAGGCTATCTGGAGCGGTGCAAAGAGGCGATAGCGGAAGAGCCCTTCCAGTGGAGCATTGCACGTAATGGCCTGCGTTTTAGTTCGCTGCTAGAAGATAAAGGGGAAATAAAACAGTTTTTTTCACTATTAATTGCTGTCCACCCCAAGTTTGTTGACCTTAGCTATGAGCCCTTTAATCAGTTGTCAATCTCGGTAATGCCGGCCTATCAATGGGCGATCAAAAATGTATTGACGCCGCACTACCTTGCTGAAATATCGAAAGAACTTAAGAATCAGCAAAACGCCGCCTAAGTCATAATTACCTTTACGTCAGCGTGATCGATTCCTCTTGAACTCCCTGCCAGGGGCAGTGTCTTATAGATTATACGACTTGACCCTCGTGATGAATGGAGGGCATAAAGTGAGAGAATTTCAGACGATACCAGCGTGGGTCGCCAGCTTTCCTGCGCTGAAAACCATTACTGACCCGGTATGGTGTGAGGTCAGTAATAACGCTCGGATCATTAATTTACCTGTTAATACGCCTATCTTTCACGCTGGTGAATCATGTGAAAATTACCTGTTGGTATTAGCGGGCTCGGTCAATGTACAAAAGGTGACCGAGGATGGGCATGAGATTACCCTGTATCACATGCAGCCGGGGCATAGCTGTGAGTTGACAACCGCATGTCTGCTGAGTGGCAGTTGTTACCATGCCGAGGCGATTACCACTACCGCAGTGCAAGCGGTGTTGATCTCGAAAAAGGAGTTCATGCAGGCGCTAAACGGTTCTGATGGCTTTCGGAAATTTATCTATTCCTCTATTGATAGTGGTATGAACGAATTGGCGACATTAGTGGAAGAGGTCGCCTTTGGGCCAATGGATCAGCGTCTCGCACAGCACCTGCTAGATTCGGTTTTGTGTACTAATCCGATTAAAACCACTCATTATGATCTTGCCGTCGAACTTGGCACCGCACGTGAGGTGGTGAGTCGGCTGCTTAAAAAATTTGAGCACCAGGGCTGGGTCAAACTGCGCCGTGGAGAGGTCGAGATCATTGAGAAAGGCGAGTTATGTACGCTGGTAAAACATCATGCGCCATGACGTTTTATTATGTGACTTAGTTACTGAAGATCTACTTCCATAGTGCTGAAATCCTACTATAGAGAAGGGTTATTGTATGAGGAGGTAAACAAAATGAAAAGCCTATTTAAAAAATCTAATGTACCACAAAACCTGTCACTGATTGACCGCGTGGTTCGGCTCGTGCTGGGCCTGGTGATGATCAGTGTACTGTTCTTTGATAATCCGTATTTTGTTTTATCAACAACATGGATGTCAGTGCTGGTGCTTGTGAGTATCTATCCGTTGATGACAGGCATGCTGGGTGTTGACCCACTTTATGCAGCCGCTCATGTGAAGAGTTGCGATACATCTGAGCACAATCAATGTGGCACGTTGCCATACCAGGCTGCCGCAGCCACCGACCATATTCCAGGCGTCTGTGATGACGAGACAGAGCATAGCCTGGAAGCGTGTCATCCTGCTAATGAACCCATTCGTCATCATAA
>CALZMY010000289.1 GCA_945788675.1 uncultured Gammaproteobacteria bacterium
GGCAACTCCTCTGCCACATCTGCAATCAGCCTCAGTGCAGGAGAACGCACACACCCCTCATATTGCGCCTTATGCTCATGGAACCATTCGCGCTGGTTGTTATCCGCCAGTCGATCAAGAAAGTCAAAGGTCGCCTCATTGAAGTATGCGTGCGCCATATCACTGTCCTTATTTTTCAAATGAAAACAGTGACAGCATAGCGCCTTGCGGGTCTTTAATCACACAAAAGCGACCGATATCTGGCATATCCTGCGGCGGTACACAGATCGATCCACCCATTTGCGTCGCTTTGGCAGCACTCGCATCGACATCTTCTACGGTGACGTAATCGCCCCACATCGGCGGCATCTCGCCCGCTTCGGCGGGAGTCTTCATGATGCCGCCAATTTCATCATCGTTGATCTTCAATGTGGTGTAGTCCATGCCACTACAAACAGCGTCTTCCATCTGCCAGCCAAACATTTCACGGTAAAACTGTTTCGCACCCGCCACATCGTTGGTGATCAGCTCATTCCAGCAAAAACGACCTGGCTGCTTCAGTGCCTCTAACATGTTGTATCTCCTTGTTCTGAATTAATAACATTGTGGAGATGACAGCGTAACAAGAGCCTACTGACAGCATTGTGTCAGTAGTGAAAACGGCAGGTATCAAAACGGAACATCAAGATGCCGGCGCGGCAGCGCTCTAACAAACTAGATTAATGAGAATGGTCTTAATTGAGGAGAGTCGATCAGGTGATGCAGGCCAGCCATGTAGCAGACTCTGTATGAAACAAAGCCAAACACAGCTTGAAAATCGCTCCCCCTCAACCAATTCCCAAGCTATGCCCAGCTAAGTTTGGCTATTTTAACCAAAACAAAGCAATACAGTACAGCGTTTATACATAAAAAATTCAGGGATTATTGATAAAACTTCCTGCTATTTATCAATACTGCTGACAAACAGGCACAATATTGACAACCCATAAATCACATCCTAAATACAACTACATTCCAGACAATGCACGCGCATCCTGTTGCTCGATGTAAGACAGAAAACCGTTATGGACTAAAAACCTAAAACCAGCTAACGCAGCCACAACCAGGACTATCAACTAAAACAGCAACTTAGCAAAAGCATCACTTGCAGGAGCATTCTCATATTCGCATTTTTTATCGCTTAACAACGCGTCATTTGCACGCTGCCACAGTAGATAATCCCCCGATTCGATAATATGCAACTCATCAGTATCGTGCCATCGTCTAACATAACCGGCACACGTTGACGCTGGTTATACGCATGTCAGCACCTGGCTGGTAGCAAGCGCCGGGGTAATCATCCACTGCAAACAACTGACCACACATCGCAGCGGGTTTAATAAATGAAGCATCGCCTGTTAGCTGATCAAATGCCCTTTTGCCCGCATCCATGCGCACCGCCAGCCACCTCAATGTGCCATATACAAATAGATAGCCATCGTTACTCATAACACAGAGGATGCCACCATCAATGGTGGCAATTTCAAACCTGAAAGTGAAAGTTATCGAGCACGATTATCTTGTCGTGGATCGGCCCAGAATGAATCAACAACGCCTTGAACTGTGAAAAAACATTAACGCCAACCTAGCACGATGCAATTCAACCCTCATCATGCATCCTTTTGTCAGCGGACCGTTAGCAACTTATGAGTGACTATCATCCTCCGCACTCAGGTAAACCACCCTGTTTCGCCCCCCCTCTTTAGCCTCGTAAAGTGCTCTATCTGCACGATCAATAAGTGACTCGGCGCTATCGGTAGCCACAAACATAGTGACACCGCCACTTATACTGACGCTTATTACATGCTCGTCATTTTTAATGGGTGATGATGCAGCGTGAGAACGGATACGTTCAGCAATCTGAACCGATGTCTTCATATCGGCATCGGGAAGTATCACCAGAAACTCTTCACCACCATAACGGCCGACCAGATCCACGTGGCGCACGGCGGCCTTAAAACGTTGAGCAATTTGTATCAGCACCAGGTCTCCTGTTTGATGCCCATATTGATCATTGACGCGTTTAAAAAAATCGATGTCTAGCATCATCACCGATAAATCGCTGCTATCGTTTTGTGCATTCTGTATATAGCGTTGCAGGTCTTCCAGGATCTGGCTACGGCTGAGTACGCCGGTCAAACCGTCTGTGCTCACACGACGCTGCAGTACACGTTGACGATCTTTCATATTGTCGAGTGAGCGGGTTAAACCCTGCACCTGTAAATCATGGTAGGCCTCTATCGCCAGTGACATATCAAGCGAAATAATCTTTAATAAAAACTCCATTACCGCATCAATGCGATCACCTGGTAGCATCTTTCTGATATAGACTATAATAATTTTTTGCAAAATATTATAGGCGCACTGATAAGTCGTTAAGGGCAGACCAACGCGATCATGAACAAGGCCAACGCGTAATCGGTCTTCAAAATACTCTTCCGTATCAAAACCGACCCCTAGTGTTGATAAATATTTAATCTGGGTTTTTTTCAGGCGGTTAAGCGTTTCGTCATTGCTAATAAAGCTAAGTGCACCAGGATCGGTGACTAACTTAGCGTAGAATTGATCAATAATACCACCAACGTTTGGCCTGATAACGCCCTCTAAAAGCTCCGTGGCAAGCACGTGGTCACTATCCTCCAGCTCCAGGAACGCCAGGCGTTGTCGCCGTTGTGCTATATCTAAGCCAAATCGCTCACATAGCTTCGATGGTGGTATCGGTGTATATCTAGTCATTTCTACATAGTATTTTTATCTGATTGTAGTATCAATGGTACTTATACTGATGATTATAAGTACGCTACCAATGCGCATGTCGAGTATTTTGTTACATACTTCCCTATCGACTATGATTGAAAAGACATGAGGTTAGGCTACATTTTTCGCTGCAGGGGACAATATATTTTTGTTGATTGGTACATAAAAGACTGCGGGAGATTGTCATTACATTGTAAGAGGTTATTATTGGTTCTTATGAAACGGATCATAAGGCTGATGCACGTAAAATAAATTTAACGAACGCTCTTTTGCCATGAAGACTACCTTTTCATTAGTATCAATAGAGACTTCATTCGACAAAGGCCACATAAAATGAAAATATGGGTAGATGCAGATGCGTGTCCGGTGGCGATCAAGGAGATCCTGTTCAGGGCAGCAGAGCGAACTAAAACAGAGACGACGCTGGTCGCCAATCAATCGATCCGCATCCCACCATCACGCTTCATTAAGATGCTCCAGGTGCCACAGGGATTTGATGTCGCGGATGACGAGATCGTCAAAAGACTTGAGGCGGGTGACCTGGTCATCACCAGCGACATCCCGCTGGCGGCGGAGGCGATTGAAAAAGGCGGCCATGCCCTGAGTCCTCGCGGCGAACTCCACACCACAGACAACATCAGGGCTCGCCTGAACATGCGCGATTTCCTGGATACGATGAGGAGCAGCGGCATTGACACAGGAGGGCCACCAGTGCTCAGTCAAAGTGATCGTATGGCCTTTGCCAATCATCTTGATAAATTCTTAACCAGACATATTGAAGAAAAGAGGCAGAAAGATAGTAACAACACGCGCCGATAAGCACGATCATCAATTTACATTTGTAATATAGATGGGCTATGCCGTTAAATTTTAAGCTTAAATTCAGTTTTACAGGGTAAAGTGATTAATATCGACCAAAACACGGCATATAACCGACCATAGGCATGGATCAAAAAACTGACCAGGAAAAGCCAGATATCAGACACTATGCTTTTGTAGTGCTACTGATTTCACTGCTGGCCACTGCCTGGGGCATCATGGCCTACAAGCTCTATGTGCTGGACTATCCACTGGCCGGCCTGATCCCATCCACTAGCTATCAGGTGGATGTCAATATCGAGGCGACCGGACATGGCGATGATATCTCCGTTCAGACCTATCTGCCTCGCAGCGACAGCCGTCAATATATCTCAGACGAGGGTAACTCATCAGGGCTGTTTAATATCAGCATCGAGAATGATGCACTCAACCGACGTGCGCGCTGGAATGCAGAAAATATTCAGGGACGCCAGCATATACGTTACTCTTATTCTGTCGAAGCCA
>CALZMY010000290.1 GCA_945788675.1 uncultured Gammaproteobacteria bacterium
CCACCATCGGCGTTGAAGATACGATAGCGGAAATCGGCATCAGTAGATTGCGCAGGCTCAACCAGCAACAGCTGATCACAGCCAACCCCAAAGTGACGGTCGCCGATAAAGCGGATCTGCTCCGTGGTCAACGCAACCTTCTGGTTGATCGCATCGATCACCACGAAGTCATTCCCCAACCCATGCATTTTGCTAAATTTGATCACGTCTATTATCCCAGGCACCTTAATACTGCCGTCGAGTATACCTTTAAGGAAAGGCGGATTAAATCGTTTGCAGGCATTCCTTACGCCCAAACCCCGACCCGCTTGAACAACTGTCAGGTGACCGCAGGAAATGCCACTGTGTACGAGAAACAACGCAACGAAGCAATCTCCAACCTCATCGCAGATCCAAATTTTGAGATTGCCGCGCTTTGCTCGCAATGACAATAACATTACATCTCATACATTCTAAACGCTTATAATCCAGTCATGATACAGACCATCGAACCCATCGGTATTATCCACTCCTGCTTCAAGGAGCTATTCGGCATCCCACGTCAACCAGGCCTGGCGCGTGCCGCGCGCGGCTGGGTTGAATTCCATCCACCATTTGATCGCGCCGAAGCTTTCAATGGGCTGGAGGGTTTCTCACATATCTGGATCACCTTTCTGTTTCACAAAAGTCTCGATAATGAGATGAGCCTGACGGTTCGTCCGCCGCGCAAAGAAGGCAAACGCATGGGAGTGTTTGCGACCCGCGCACCCAACCGACCAAATCAGATCGGGCAATCGGTGGTGGCACTGGAGCGGATCGAGAACAGTGATGGCAAGATTGCACTACACGTTAAAGGGCTCGATCTCATCGAAGGGACACCAGTGATCGATATCAAACCCTATGTGCCGTATGTCGATGCGATTTCCGATGCCAATGGCGGCTTTGCGCATGACGCACCCGTGCAACGCTTGCAGGTGGATTTTAGTGATAAAGCGAGTCAGCAGGTCGATGAGTTTGAGGCAGCATATCCAGAACTGCGCCAGTTGATCAACGATATACTGCAATATGACCCGCGTCCGATTTACGTACGCAAGCTTGCCAACAAAAAACGCTTTGGTTTTTTCATTTATGATCTGGATGTAAAAGTTGAGTTAATCAGTGATGAGAAGCTAATGGTGAATGAATTACGCTCCACATAAACACTCAACTTCTCATTAAGCTCACTAAGAAACCTCTGATTACCCCTTCCAATCTGGCACCACATCTTTCGCCATCGTTCTACTGTTTTTATTATAGATAAGGACAGTGTCGGCACTTGCCTCATTTGGATCTGCAACGGTCAATGCATACTCTCCCACAAGCGTGCCATCACCGTGAATGGTGTTGGCTGGGGTATATAGTGCGTAATTATATGGAATTTGAAAAGCGGTAAAGTTAAATTTATCCGCTGCAAGCCGCTTCCCAATCACAATATAGCCACCACACTTTTCTGATGTCGGAATATGCAGATGAGGGAAACTGTGTGTTTCAATAAAAATACCACCGCCTCCCTGGACCTGTAGTAAAAACTCTTTTTTGTAGTTACTTTTGTAATCATATTTCATCAATGCGATATCATACTTTGCGGTGGTCACGGTCAATTCCTGGTTATTTTCAATCAACTCAAGACCGTAGTAGCTAACATTTTCTTTCGTCGCCAGGTCGGTAGGGATCTCAAAACCATCCGGCACCAGAAGTGCGCCCAGCCCACCAAATACATTGGCACTTCCGCCCGACACCACTTTGATGCCTTTTGCTTTAGCCTCTTTTGCGGTATACCAGCTGGCTTTTACGGTCACCATTTTCGGCAATAATTGATACGGTTTAATACCGCATTCAGACGCCACATCGATCTTCCAGCAAGAGACTCCTTTTTCAACAAAGGCCATTCCGGCATCGGTACTTAAGGCCACATCGTGTTTATCAAGTTTATCATCTTTTATCGCATAGCGCGTAATATCAACGCTTTTGATAATCTCATCAGTCTTTTTTGTTCTTTCAAAATACACAGGAAAATCAAATTCATCACTCATTGTGCTCATCCTTTTCAAGCTAACTATATAGATATTATATAATTGTAATGCTAATAGCTATGCTACTATCATGGATATTAGCCGAGCGCCCTTGCTCGAACAATTATTACCATTTGATTATAGCCGAGGTAGTGATGAGTGACATAAATGAAATGGAACCTGCCGATGCCGTTTACAAAACGTTACTGGAATCGACAAATGCAATCCCATGGAAAATCGACTGGAAGACCATGAGGTTCACTTATATAGGACCACAAATAGAAACCCTGCTGGGATGGTCAGCATCGAGCTGGAAAAACATCGACGATTGGGTTGAACGAATGCACCCAGATGACAGAGAGGCCGTCGTAAACTTTTGCGTTGCCCAGTCTCAGGCAGGCACTGATCATGAAGTAGATTATCGAGCACTCAAAAAAGATGGCCACTACGTGTGGATTCGCGACGTAACACATGTGATTCGTAACGGCGACGAAGTTGATTCACTGGTCGGATTTATGTTCGACATTAGTGAACGTAAAAAGACCGAAGATAAATTAATTCAGCTGCAAAAAGAACTTGAAGAACTATCTTTTAAAGACGCCTTAACCAACATCGCCAATCGACGTATGTTTGATTCCATTCTCAATCGAGAATGGGCGAGCGCACAACGTAGTAAAACACCAATCGCAGTGATTCTATTAGACATCGATTTTTTCAAAGAGTACAACGATCACTATGGTCATATAAAAGGCGATGACTGTTTAAAACAGGTAGCTCAAATATTAAACACTGTCGCCACCCGCCCAAGGGATTTTCTTGCGCGCTTTGGCGGTGAAGAGTTTGTACTAGTACTGACTGAGACCGACGAGATATCCGCGATAAAAATAGCAGAAAGGTGTCGTAGCGAAATTATTGAACGAAACATTCCACACGCCGAATCAAAGATTAACACAATGTTAACGATTAGCGCAGGTATTAGCACCATTACGCCATCAAGCAACACAGATCAAAAAGAGTTTATTAAGCATGTAGACATGCTGCTCTACAAAGCGAAATTAAATGGCCGAAACTGTATCATGCACGACGTGCCTGTAGAAATAATCAAAAAACAACACGCAGCATCTGCTGCTAATAGTGACTACATACCTGCTCAGCTATAATAAACAACCCCACCGCAAGCGGACGGGGCATTAAGATAAATTGCCCAAAATAAATTTCATCGCAATGCTTTTTAATCGCTGCAAGCAGCGAGGAATAAAACCTCAGGGGATTCAATGAGAGTTATTGAGTTAGAATCATTTTCGCCACATAGCACTATTTTTCACTGAAAATTCAGCTAAAACCATAAACATGCTTGCTGAATATTTTGAACACTACCAAGCGAAGCGTAATTTTCGTCTAGCGGAACGCCTTAGCGGTATTTGATGATATTTTCAATTAAGACTTCCTTTTCCTTTCTTCTATTCAAATCTGGATCATCAATTGACTCAATAGCTTCGATAGAAGAAATATACAAATCGGGGAACCTCAAATACCTTGCGCCCAGAACAACCAACTGTTTATACCAATGATATGGCTTCAAGTGACTTACTATATGAGATTGCTGTGCATGATAAGTAAAACAGCTATATTCTTCTTCGTTATGTTGCAATCTGATTTGGCTGTCTATGTACCCGACTCCTTTGCCTTCAAATCCATCTAGATCTGTTTTATGCTCTGCTTTTATTTTATAAATAGCGCCATGAATCAGATCTGACCCTTTACCAGTATGAAACATATTACACTTACTAGAACCATCGCTGCTCTTTTTATGAAACGTGAGACTATGATGGGGATGTTCTGTCACGCCTATCAACTCTGCTGAAGAAACTCTCTCCATCAATCTCATTGGATGAAGGTTTGAGCCGTACGCAAAATAGTAAATCATGCTTTTATAATCCTTATTTTGCTAATGTCCACGCTGAATTGACCGGGGGATATCACTGAATTTTTGTTGAACCACTATACTTTTCCCAACACCAAACCATTAAAGAGCCAAACCCTCCCGAGTCAACTCTAGCCGCTGGCTAGCAATCTGTTATACCCACTGAAAGACAAAATACCCCAGCAGTAAATGCAAAAATACTTGCAGCAGCCATTTGCCGTTGTAACTTTACAACACTATCCACCTCTAAAACAGACTCTTCTGGATTGACTGGATTATACAATACTTAAGCGAGGATATTACACCAGGTATTATAAGCTACTAATATACTAAATGTGATTTATCGCTGGGGAAATACGACAATCTGTCGCATATTACGCATTTGAGCATTCAGGCTGAGCGCCTTTACTACATCTGAAAGCGAAGCCTCCCTCAATAAAATGGGCGATTTGTTGAGGGAGTGTTCGATCATACTGTTATCTGCCATTTAGCCCAAACGCATAAAACCATTTGCCTGGCTCCCCGACTGAGATCATCACATTCATACCGTGGTTACGGTTGCGGTGCTCATGATCACGATGATGCTTGTGGTGACGACGTTCATGACCATGATGGTGGCGTGCATGATGTTTTCTATGATCATGACGCCTTGAATGATGGCTATCATGTGCACGATATTTTACCCGCTCATGGTGCCCATGATGATGCTTGTGTTTATGCCTGTTATGTTTTTTGGCTTTATGAGAATATTCGTATCGGTCTACCCATCCCGATCGCTCATGGTCTTTGTGGCCTGCCAGGATTTCCGCACTAAATAACAGTGCAAAAACCAAAACCACCAGAGAAGTCGTCTGCTTAGCTG
Source organism: uncultured Gammaproteobacteria bacterium (assembly GCA_945788675.1). Lineage (GTDB taxonomy): Bacteria > Pseudomonadota > Gammaproteobacteria > SZUA-140 > SZUA-140 > SZUA-76. Next base: position 4,817 of record CALZMY010000290.1, read on the forward strand.
TTTTCATCTTCAACCTCCTCTTCAGAATAAACATCCACTCTTTCTGTGAGTACGCCCTGATTATGAACTTAATGAGATGAACATCACCTGAACGAATAAGCAGAAGAGATACCACGCCTGCTTACTTTTGAACGAAAAAACCTGGGACCGCTTGCAATATGCAAAGCACGGGCGCTACCATTCCTCATTACCAGATGTAAGTGTAAAAACCTGCCTGGCTTACATTGATACCGGACATGCGCAAACAATCAGGGGAGTGTTATGAAGTATTCTATTATCGGTTTATTACTAATCTTTTCAGGTGCGAATCTTGCGCATGCCGCAATCATCGAGCAGGATCTAGACTACAAAGCTGGCGACACCACCCTCAAAGGGTTTATCGCCTATGATGATGCTCTGAAAGGCAAACGTCCCGGCGTATTGGTGGTTCATGAATGGTGGGGGCACAATGATTACGCCCGTGAACGTGCGCGACAACTGGCGAAGCTGGGTTATGTTGCCCTGGCGGTAGATATGTATGGTGACGGCAAGCAGGCAAACCATCCCGACGATGCCCAGAAGTTCTCATCCGAGATCGCGCAAAACATGGCGCTTGGCAAGGCACGCTTTATCGCCGCAATGGCCGCACTGAAAAACATCAACGCAACCGATGAAGACAAAATCGCCGCCATCGGCTACTGCTTTGGCGGTGCGGTTGTTTTACAGA
>CALZMY010000291.1 GCA_945788675.1 uncultured Gammaproteobacteria bacterium
GAATTAGCACTGTGCCGCCGCTATCTCAATATCGAAAAATTGCGTCTGGGTGAGCGACTCAATGTCCGCTGGAAGATTGGCGAACTCCCTGCAGCGGCCACCGTGCCGTCATTAACCCTGCAACCACTGCTCGAAAATGCCGTCTATCACGGCATCGAGCCGCGACAGCAACCAGGTACCATCGAGATCAGCGGCCACCATCGCGATGACGCAATCGAATTTATGATCTGCAATCCCACCCCAAAATTTCGCTCAAACCACCGTAATAGCAACCACATGGCACTGGACAACATCCGCGAACGCCTCAAGGCAACCTACGGCAGCGAAGCGTCACTGCTCACTGAAACCATCGATGATCGATATTACGTCGCCATCCGCATCCCCTTCGTCCCCACTCAACAACCAGCTAGCGCTGGGGATCAATCCGGGAGTCAGTCAGGGCGCCAACCATGAATATTCTGATCACCGATGATGAACCGCTCGCACGCGACCGCCTGCGCAGCCTGATCGAAGAACTTGATGAAGGTAATGTCGTCGGTGAAGCCGCCAACGGCAAAGAGGCGTTGCAGCAGTGCAATCGCCTGCAACCCGATGTCCTCCTGCTCGACATTCGCATGCCGGAAATGGACGGCATCGAAGCGGCGTTGCACCTTGCCAACCTCGAACAACCACCGGCAGTGATCTTCACCACTGCCTATGGCGACCATGCGCTGGCTGCATTTGAGGCGCACGCAGTTGATTATCTACTCAAACCGATCCGTAAAGTGCGCCTGCAGGAGGCACTGGAAAAGACGCAAAAGCTCAACCGCGCACAGTTGCAATCACTGCAACAGGCCGATGACCCAGGCGCCATGCGCAGCCACATCAGTGCGCGGGTACGTGAGACCATTCAGCTCATCCCCATTGAAGAGGTGCTCTACTTCCGCGCCGACCACAAATATGTCACTGTGCGACACCTGCATGGCGAGGTGTTGATCGAAGAGCCACTCAAGGCACTGGAACGAGAATTCTCCTCGCTGACGCTTCGAATACACCGTAACACTCTGATTTTAAAAAAACACCTTGGCGGCATAGGAAAAGACAGCGAAGGCCACGCACAGCTCCTGCTACGCGGCTGTGATGAGCCACTGGCAATCAGCCGACGCCACCTGAGTGAAATCAAACAGCTGCTGAAACGGCTCAGCCAGCATCCCTGAGCAGCAAACGAACACGCTCAACCACCCTTTTTTATTTGCCTCCAGCCACCGCAGGCCGTAGCATTACGCCCTCGTCGGGGGAAACCCTGTCACATATAATAGAGTCAGCGCTGAAAACGGGAAGTTATACTAAGATGTCCAACAATCGAATCGTGATCGCCACACGCCAAAGCCCACTTGCCCTGTGGCAGGCAGAACATGTCCAACGACGCCTGCGCGAGGCCCATCCCGGCCTTGAGGTCGAACTCCTCAAGATGACGACCCAGGGGGACAAAATCCTCGACACCCCACTCGCCAAGATCGGTGGCAAAGGGCTGTTTGTTAAAGAGCTGGAAGAGGGACTGCTGGATGGGCGTGCCGATATCGCCGTTCACTCGATGAAAGATGTCCCGGTGGAACTGCCCGACGGCCTGTACCTGCCGGTGATCCTCAACCGCGAAGATCCACGCGATGCTTTTGTCTCCAATAAATATAGCTCATTTGAGGCGCTGCCGCAGGGCGCACGTCTCGGCACCTCCAGCCTGCGTCGCCAGTGCCAGCTCAGCGCACTGCGACCAGACCTTGAAGTGATCAGCCTGCGCGGTAATGTTGGCACTCGCCTGAGAAAGCTCGATGAGGGTGAGTATGACGCCATCATCCTCGCCGCTGCCGGACTGATGCGACTGGAACTGAGCGAGCGTATCACCGCCAAAATCTCGCCTGACACCTGTCTGCCTGCGATGGGTCAGGGCGCTGTCGGCATTGAATGTCGCAGCGATGATCCACGGGTCAACGACCTGATCAGCGTACTCAATGATGAACCGACCCACATCCGCGTCGCCGCCGAGCGCGCCCTGAATCATCGCCTCGAAGGGGGCTGTCAGGTACCGATTGGGGGGCATGCCGAAATCGATGGCAATACACTACGCCTGCGCGGGCTAGTGGGCGCCCCTGACGGCAGCGAGATGATTCGCGGCGAGGTCAGCGGCACGCTGGAAGAGGCCGAAAAGCTGGGCCTCGAACTTGCCGACGACCTGCTGTCACGCGGCGCCGACCGAATCCTCAAAGAGGTCTATGCCAACCGCTAGTCCTCAAAGGGCGCTAGATCAATTGCGGGTAGTTGTAACACGGCCCGCACATCAAGCAGAGCGCCTGTGCCACCTGATTGAACAGGCGGGTGGGATTGCGCTCCGACTCCCGGTCATCGAGATTGCCGCCCCGACAGATATTCAGACTGCTCAAGATAAATTAGGTCAGCTAAAAAATTTTAGCCTCGCTATATTTACCAGCGCCAATGCCGTTGAATGGCTGTTTCGACTCGTCCCACCAACGTTCAGCTGGCCTGACCATGTGCGGGTTGCCGCCATCGGCAAACGCACTGCCAGCCTCCTCAAAGCACACGCCATCGCTGTAGATATCACTCCAGAGCAAGGGTTTAATAGCGAATCACTGCTACAGACTGACGCCATGAGATCAATCTCAGGCAAGCAAATCGTGCTCTTCAAAGGTGAAGGTGGGCGCACACTGCTTGCCACGACACTGACCCAACGTGGTGCAACAGTGGAGAACATCGACCTTTATCAGCGAAAAAGACCAAATGATGGACTCAGGAATATACAGCAGGCGGGAAAATCCGGTAATATCGACCTCTTCGTTGTCACGAGCAATGAAGGGCTACACAACCTGTTTGAGATGGCCACCGCAGAAGAACGAGAATGGCTACTCAAAACACCTCTGGCAGTCATCAGCGAGCGAACGGCTCAGCTTGCCAGAACATTGGGATTCAGTCATGAACCGCTGGTGGCGCATGAAGCTAGCGACGAGGGTTTACTGGATAGTGTCGAACAGTGGTATGCTGATCGGTCCCGGAGGGGAATTCAGCGGGGGGAGTAAGTATGGGGCGGGGGAAGTAAGTATGGGCGATAAATCAAAATCGCAAACAAAGCATAATCGAGACAAGCAGGCGCCAGCGAAAAAAGCGCTCGCAGTCTCAAACCAGCCAGCGCAACCGGCACCAGAACAACCGACACCAGACCAAAAAGGTGGCGGCAAGGGGATCGCAATCGTGGCCATTATCATCGCACTGGGTGCGGCAGGGCTTGGTTATAAGAGCTGGGAAGCAACCAATAAACTGAATTTACAACTGGCCGATCAGGGCGGACTGATTGAGACCTCCATTAGTAGCGCACTCAAACCAGCCATCGATTCTGTCGGGACCGTTCAGTCTGACATTGGCTCCGTGCAATCCACTATTAATACCATACAGGGCGAGATCGATAACCTGAAAAATGAGCTAATCTCACTTAAAGGCGACTTCAGCACAATTAAAGGTGGGGTAGCGACACTCGAAAGCGCTCAGCAAAGTGGACTCGGCGACATCAATACCAACCTGGGCGAACAGATCCAGAACGTGCAGAGCTTGCACGGCTCGCTGGAAGAACAGCAAAAATCACTGCAAGACAACGTTAATGCATTGAACGAAGGGCTTTCCACGCTCAAGTCTGAAGTCCAGGCGGAAGCAGAGAAAGACAAGATGTCCGCATGGGTACTGGCTGAAGTGGAATATCTGCTACATATCGCTAATAGCCGTCTTAACCTTGAGCATGATGTGGAGGCCGCACTGACGGCGCTTAGTGCCGCAGCCAAAAAGCTCAGCGAACTGAACCTGCCCGATCTTGCAGAGATTCAACAGCTGCTCCATAGCGAGATCGAAGCCCTCGATTCCGTGCCAAAACTCAATCTTCCTGAGATGGCGCAGACGTTAACAACCCTTGGCAGCAACATTGAACAACTCCCCCTGGCCAAGCCCAGTGAGGCCACGCTGGTCAATGGGAAAAGCGCGGACAGTGAACGCAAACAGTGGGAAATATTAGCCGATCAAGTCTGGACAGCACTCAAGCCACTGGTCACTGTGCGTAATAGTAAAGACCCAGCAATGGCGCCACTGACACCTGAAAAACAAACTTATCTCACGCAAAACCTGCAGCTGAAGATCGAATCTGCGCGGCTTGCACTACTACGCGCCGATAACACCATCTTTCATGAAAATCTGAAAATCGTCAATGAATGGGTGTCGCAGTTCTATGACATCGATTCTACTGAAGGCGCTAGCATGATAAGCACACTTGACGAACTGCAACAGGCAACCATTGACACTGAACTGCCGGACATTTCAGGTTCACTGAGTGCATTACAGAAATTTATCGCCAGTAAATCATTGAAAGTATCCGGAGCGAGCAACAAAGCGCGTTCAACCCTGATACTGGCATCTACAACACCCAACAACGTCTTTACCGACGCTGAAATTCACTAGTAGTGGAGTGACATACTTATGAAACTATTAATCACAGCTATCATTGCCCTTCTGGCCTCCGTTGCAATAGCGCTATATGCCAAGGATGATCCGGGTTATATCATGATTAACTACGGCAGCTGGACCATGGAAGCAAGTCTTGTCCTGGTAATCTCAGCTGGCATAGTCGGCTCTATTATCCTCTACTATTCTATCAAGCTACTGGGCGGCACACTCAAATCACCCCTACGCATACTGGCCTGGCGCGGCAAACGTCAAGAGAGCAAAGCGCGCATGGCCAATGCCCAGGGGATGATCGACCTGGCAGAGGGCAACTGGAAAAAGGCAGAACAACGCCTGTCACAAAATGCCCAGGCAGGTGAATTACCCGTGCTTAACTTCCTCGGCGCGGCGCGTGCGGCACAGAAGCTAGGCGCCAAGGACCGCCGTGATCACTACCTCAAAATGGCGCGCGATATCGCCCCCCGTGACAGCATTGCCGTATCACTGACGCAAGCTGAACTGCTAATGGCTAACGGCCAGCTGGGTGAAGCGGCAGAAAGTCTGAAACTGCTGCGTCAATTTTCACCTAAAAATGAGACCATCCTTAAACTGCTTGCCAAGCTGTATACCAAGATGGGCGAATGGAACAAGCTCATCGAGCTTCTGCCAGCACTGCGTAAAAATCACGTGCTGACAGACTTCGACCTGGATCGCCTCGAGCAAATGGCCCATGCCGAATTGTTGAAATCTGTGTCACATGATGTCAGCCTGCTCAACAGCGCCTGGCACCGCACGCCACGCCGCATCAGAAAACAGGAAAGCGTGTTGCTCGAATATAGCCACGCGCTCGTGGGGCATGGTGAGGGTCATCAGAGCGAGGAGCTTATCTATCAGGTGCTCAACAACCACTGGAACGATGAGCTCTGCTATCTTTACGGCATCATCAAAGGCAACAATCTGGGACGCCAGTATAAAAATGCCGAGAAGCTGCTGCGCAAGCAACGTACCAACCCGGTACTCCTGCTGACATTAGGCCGCCTGGCGCTCCGTAGCGGCGACCTGAATAATGCACATAGTTACCTGGAAGCCAGCATGCATGCCGATCCACAACCTGAAACCTGTAAAGAGCTGGCTGCACTGATGGAAAAAATTGGCGAGCAGGAAAAAGCGATCGAGTACTATCGCGCAGGACTCTCAATGAGCGTCGCACTGCCTGCACAGGCACAACAGCTATCACTACCTACCAGCAATGAAGTCATAGAAAGTCGTAGTGGAATCCTGCTGGCAGCACAACCCCAGCCCCAGCAGGCGTAACAACAAAACTCAGCTGCGATCAGGTTCCTGTCGCAGCTGAATCTTTTGCAAATTCAAACGCGTCGTAAAAGAAGTTCTCCTCAGACAACCCCTGTGCACAAAAGGCCTCACGCGCCGCCGCCACCATTACCGGTGGACCTCCTGCATAGACATCATAGCCACTCAGGTCTGGAAAATCGTCCAGTACAGCCTGGTGCACATAACCGTGACGCCCCTGCCAGCCATCAGCCTCATTCGCGTCTGAGAGCACCGGCACATAGTTAAGCACGCCACGCTCCGCCCATGCCTGCGGCATTTCATTAAGGTAGAGATCAATCTCGGCACGTGCACCCCAGTAAAGGAACATGGGTCGCGTAATTTTCTCCGCCATTGCGTGTTCAATGATGCCCTTTATCGGCGCAAAGCCTGTCCCACCCGCCACAAAGATAATAGGCCGAAGCGACTCCTCTCTGAGGTAAAAACCACCCAACGGCCCTTCGATACGCAGCATCTCTTTCTCCTGCATATCGCGAAAGACATGATCGGTGAATTCACCGCCATCAATATATCTAATATGCAGCTCGATCAAGTCATCGTCGTGCGGCGCATTGGCGAGTGAAAAACTACGACGACGACCATCGCGCAGCAAGATATCAATATACTGACCGGCAAAAAATTGCATCCGGGTGGACTCCGGCAGTTTGAGATAGACACGCATGACATCCGGCGCCAACTTATCCAACCCCACCACTCGCACTGGGTACTGCTCAACTTTAATCTCTTTCGATGAAGCGATCTCATCCACCGCAATTGTCAGATCACTACGTGGCTCGGCACCACAAAAGAGCACCATGCCCGCTGCCATTTCAGCCTCAGAGAGCGCCTCAGGTTCAAGATCCTCATAACTGATCTCACCCTCCAGTAAGCGCCCTTTACAGGCACCACACACGGCGTTACGACAACCATAAGAAAGATTAATGCCATTGCGCAACGCAGCATCGAGTATGCTTTCACCCTCTTCAGCCTCAAACGCCTTTTCAGACGGGCTGATAACAATTTTAAAACCCATTAAACTACCCTGATCTATATGATTAACAATGCATTGTCCTTTATTTTCTATGGCAGAAAAACCCTATGTTAAATAATATTATTATCGGCTGTGGCGATATTGGCAGGCGTGTCGGGCTGCAACTACTACAACAGCAACACACTGTCACTGCCGTGGTGCGCTCAGATGCGAGTGCTACTCAACTGAATAAACTCGGATTGACTGCCTCCGTCTCAGACCTCGACGCTCCACCATTGACGCTACCTTCCATCACCCCAGACACCCTCATCTTCTATTTCGCACCGCCTCCTGAGGGTGGTGAACACGACCAGCGCATGTTGAACTTCCTACAGGCTCTCGAGGCCAGTGGCACCTGCCCTGCAAAAATTGTCTATATCAGCACGACGGCGGTATACGGCGAATCTGGCGGTGGCTGGATTGATGAGCAGAGCCCGGCCCGGCCTGTCACCGCGCGGGGTAAACGACGCCTCGACGCTGAATCACAACTCATCGATTTTCAGAGTCGCTATCCAGTGGCAGTGACTATCCTCAGGGTCGCCGGGATCTATAGCGCCAAGCGCCTCCCCTTTCAGCAGATCAAGGCAGGCAGGCCGATCCTGAAACTGGATATCGCCCCTTTCTCCAATCGTATTCACGCCATCGACCTCGCCGAAATCTGTATTGCAGCTGCTCGTAGTAACACCAAACCGCTCACTATCTTTAATGTCAGCGATGGCAATCCAGGTTCCATCTCACAGTATTACCGAGAAGTTGCACTCACCTTTAATCTGCCAGCCCCACCTGAAATCACATGGGAAGCGGCCCAACAGCAGCTTAGCCCCGCCATGTTGAGCTACCTGAGGGAATCAAAACGGATCGATAGCCGTCTATTAACAACGGAGCTAGCCATTTCATTACGCTACCCTACGCTCGAAGCTGGGCTCAGACAATGTGCAGAAGAGCTAAACAACCCTCTTGATTAGTGTTTTACGGCACTCGGTCAGTAGTACCAAAATAGAGATGAGCGTGGGTATAAGCAAAGAGCGCTCATCTCGTGATATTGCTAAGGAACCTCTGATTAATTCTGAGCGGAAAATAGAATGCTCTGCTAAAAATTAGCAGGGCATGTTAACTCAGTGCTAATGTTCTTCTGAGTTGTGACGGCGGGCTGCAATCTTCTGAAAATTAATTTCCAGATCCAGCAGATTCCACTGATCGATATCGACGACCGTCCTGGTCCCGTTCAGATACTCAACCACAACCTTTGATAATCTTGAACCGGCATAACTCACAGCCCAGACCTTCAACAATTGCCCCGACAGATTGACGTACCATGTGCCGACAACCGGTGTTTGCTGAATGGACATAACCATTACCTCCAGTTACAAATAATATTCATCCCTGATGATCGCTAATATCGCCATTCCCTGACTCCTATTATTATAACCGAACTTACATTCTCAACGTCACAATATAAACCACGTACAATCAATAGATTATAAAAAGACTACTTCCTGATTGAGGTTGAATTATTCGAAATCTAAAATGAGGCAAATGCGAGCGCGCTGGTGGGGGCTAATCTCAACACTTCATGTGCTATGACTCGCTGATCCCACCAGCCTACCGCCGATGCCGTTGACGGGTTCAGATTCAGGATCTGATAGCCCTTAGGAGCCGGAGCTTATACTTTGAGGCCTGACAATCCAAAGACTTACTTGTTTCAATTGCAGTTCATTGCGAAAGAATTACGGACACCAAGGGGATACCTCGAAGGCCAACTCACACGTTGTTCCACTTTTGTCCCGTTCTGTACCTTTTCATGTTTTCAGTATCACCCCACTCCCGCACTCGGTCGGGCAGGGACACGCGTTGCCGCTTAGTTGTTCCCATCCGTCATCGGGCCGCTAGGCGTTAACACCGCAGTAGTGCTCTATGACAGCTATAAATTAACACCAATAAAGCGCGCCGACAACTAATAATGTTTGCGTTAAGGAACCTCTGATTAATTGTCAGATGATGTAATTAACCAGAGGTTCCTTAATATTATTTTTGACGGCCTCGCTGAGGTTAACTGACCAACACAAGTTGTTTGTGCTGCTCAAGAAATCGGTCTCGCTCTGCCTGATCGATCAGCGCATCTGCTTTGTCAGGGATGATCGTTCTTGAGATCTGGATGCCAACATTACATGTATTGCACCAGACGATTTTCCAGCCAAATTCAGAATCTTCAAATCCGAAGTACTGGTAATTAAGCCCCGTCGACCCACAGCTTAGACAGGTACATTGTTCGAGATCGTCATCATTGACAGGCAAGTGCTTTATCCAGTCAAGATAACTGTGTGTGATCACATTCATTCAAACCTCTTTAAACGCCCGGATCTATTTTTCAAGTAGTACTGCCAGAAACTATCTTCTATACCGTGAGCAGCAATTTCATTTAAATTCAATTGTTCGATCATTCTATCACCGTGCGTATTGGGGTGACCGAAAATTTCGATCTGCATCACATGAGTACGCTCATGGCCCAGTGTCTTAATCAGATTTTCCAGATTGGTGAATGCATCGGGATAGAGATCAATCATGCCATTGGGGTGAGTATAGCCAAAGATGTTTTTACCCAGCAGTTCGGGATCTCTTACGATTCTAACCTTTAAACCTTCCAGCCCTATCCCACCTTCAAGTGCGGCACGCAATACAAAGCGTTTCTGCATCGGTACTTTTAGCTCGGCATAGATACCGGTGTTGGCTTCACGCCGGAACAGTCCGGTAGCAGTTTTATCAACGACAATGCTGGCCACACTTTCCATCAATATTTTTAAATTTTTCGCCTCAATGGGATGAGAGACACGCGACCC
>CALZMY010000292.1 GCA_945788675.1 uncultured Gammaproteobacteria bacterium
CTACGGCCACTAAAGCCGCTCCTGCATTTCTTCGTCGATCGCTATCGCTCACAACTACGAAAGGGCAGACGGCGTGGCCTATCGGCGACTAGCGGCCTTCGCTTCGCTCTCCATGGCCGCCAGCGCTTGTACGTAATCTTTTACAAATAATTGTTAATGATAGTGAACTCTGGCCGATATGCGAAAGTGACAAACTAGAAAAAACTGGTTAAATATTATGATTACATCGGATGTAGACATAGCCTTGATGCTGGAAATTTTTCCAGATTCCATCATTCTCATTGATGACGAACGAAATATAATATCTTGCAATGTAGTTGCTGAATATCTTTTCGGATACGATAGCGGTGAGTTACTTAATAAACCACTAAATATCTTAATCAGCCCCGATCTTCATCAGGTTCATGATCAACACTTAAAGGACTTCAGTAAGACTAAAGGCAAACGTCTAATGGACGGTCGCCCTGTTATATTTGGTCTGAATAAAAAAGGTGAAAAAATACCCGTATCAATTGCCATATCATCTATTGAGAATAGTGACAAACCCTGTTTTATGGCCGTTATTCGAGATGCTCTAGCAGTTAATCAGAAGATTGATAAAACGATTGAAAATTCTGAAAGAGACTCCCTCACACATCTTTATAATCGCTGTTATTTATCCAGTTATTTTTCTTCACTAAAAGATGAATTCAACTATGCGCTACTTTTTCTCGACCTAAACAAATTCAAACCCCTTAACGATAAATATGGACATGAAGTAGGTGATGAAGTGTTACGCATAGCATCAAAACGAATACGTCATACCGTACGTGAATGTGATATATGTGTCCGATACGGGGGTGATGAGTTTGTTGTCATCTTAAAGGGCATCTCAAATCCTATTTTGCTTGAATATACTGCCAATAAAATTCATGCAAGCATTAATAAAGTTATTAATGTAAATGGCATTTACAGCCACGTCGGCGCTAGCATTGGCGGCGTCTTGGGAACCTATCCCTGTGACCAGCTTGACACCATGATAAAGAAGGCAGATATGGCAATGTACCAAGCCAAACGTAGTGAAATCCCTTTCGTTGCCCATGACGATAGCGATAAAAGAATATTAAAAACGGCCGGTAAAAATTAAGGCCCATCTTGAATCCGCTTGTTGTTAACTAAAATTAATCAAAAAAAACATTACGTTAGAAGATGTTTTAGTACTATCTCTCTCTGAGCAATCCTGGCCTGTAAAAAATAATATCAACAGGTGGTCTTCTACGTGCGTGGCTAGTTAGCACCTATATCGTCGTAAATTTCACTTATCTCACCGAGTAAAAAACATCTGGCACATTGTGGTGATATAACCGAATCCATCTCAATAGCCCCCTGATATCACTCAACTATTCTTCAAGTAATAGCCATTTCAGCACTTAATTGATGGTTCTTGATATCAGAATGGGTATCATACACCTCACGTTTTTCACTTCGCCGTTTGATCGTTAACTTAACAATCCCCCAAAATACATTCTCAATTGGACATAGATACACTAAATAGAGGTAGAAGAACGCGAGCGAAATAACCAGAATAATGACACCTGGCACAGGCGAATTGACTTTGACACCGTTGGAGCTTATTTCCAACTCTGTAGTAGTAGGTTGTATTGCGGCAAACACTATACCGCAGCTAACTAGCATCAGGACCACCACAAAAATCAATTTGGCAGAAAATAACTGCCACTGAAATACCTCACTTCGATGTTCTGTACTCTGGCTACGATACTTGTAGTAATCAGCTCCTCAGAGCGATAAATATTCATTCATCATCTGACACTCAATCAGCTAAGACATCGAAAAGACTTACAGGCAGTGTATTGTTACCTGCCCTCTTTTTCATCTATCACTTCTTCTACAGTTGCATAAGTACAACTGATATTTCTGCGTCACCCCTTGTAAAAAACAAACCCCCAGTGAGAAGGCACTGTCATGCCAAGTTGGTAGTCGTTAACGTTGATATTCCACTGTGGCTCGTTCAAAAGCTCACTCCATTGACCGTTCTCTGGGAATACCAGCTCCAGCCACTGGTGACTGGATGAAAAATTTAAAGCGATAACGGCCTGCTGCTGTTTTCCCTGTCCATCGTTGCAATACCTTCGATACACGAGTAGTTGACGCGCGCAATCGATACCCACGCCGTGATCGTTAAACTGGGTTTGCCACTCGGCCCAGTATGCGGGATAAAAGCCATCGGCACGTAGCACCGCATAATCATGGCGCAACTGGATTAATTTTTGATACACAGCAAACAACGCTTTACCAAATTTATCATGCGGATAATCCCAGTGGAGCGGGCGTGACTGTACCCGGCGGCCGCTCCCTTTGTCATCTTCGGGCATCCAGTAATCTTCGGCAAACTCCTGTCCGTTCTGGATCATAGGTGCACCGGGGGATGTCATTAGCGCAATGACATAGGGTTGAGTACGATACCATTCGAGGGCACCGGCATTGTTACGCGCCCCTGCCTGCCAGGTGACATGCGAATGGTCGTGGTTGCCGATATAGATGGTCGGTACTTTATTTGTACCTGCTAAATAGCGCTTGTTGTTGAGTGCATTTAACAGTGCTGGTTGAATGCGATTGTGCCAGAGGCCGTCGAAGCAGTGACCATAGAGGGCGTTGTCCCAGTAACTGGTGGCGTGAGTATTTTTTGTCACCTCGACTGCATCCATTTTCAGGTGCTCCAGTGTCATCGAGAAATTCTGTTCGCCAGATTGCGCCATGTAGTGGTCAATATCCGCCATCAGTTTTGGCAACCCCCTGATATCACCGCTGCTGTAAAAGTTGGTTGTGTTGTCAAAGCGAATACCATCAATTTTGAATTCATCTATCCAGTAGCGACACACATCCCATATCAGCTCCTGCGTACACTGATGATTAAAGTCCAGATCCTGGAGCCCTGGGAACTCGCCATAAAACTGTCCGGTGTATGGGCAGTCTGTGTCATAGGTTTGATAAAATGCCTTGTATGGAAAACCGCTATAGACGTGGTTAAACACACCATCCATGATGACGTGAATGTCACGCTGGTGGCATGCGTTAATTAATCTTTTTAGCCAGGAGATCTTTTCACAGGGTTGATCTAACCGTGTCGTGTATCGATAGCTGACTGAATAGTAAAGTGCCGGTGTGTAGCCCCAGCTAAACTGTTCATCGTTCCAGGCCGTCCAGGGCATGAATAGAATCGCGTTAATTCCCAGACTCACCAGATAATCGAGTTTTTCGCAGACAGCCTCAAATGGGGCCTGAGCGCCACGATATTCTAACGTGAAATCATCCACCATCAATTCATAGATCACCAGTTCGCGCAGATGTTTTCGCCCCCCTGGCAGTGGCATGATAGTGTTGTCGCCAGGCTGGCTGCCGCCAACTACCACCGCGGCATTCATATTCTTCTCGCCGCCATAACGGGTACAGGGGTCACTTATCCACCTGGGTGGCTCGTTCGAGTCGTTATAGGTTACGTAATACTTATACTGATAAAATCCCTGCGGTAATTCTTCTGGGGTTACCCAGCTCCAGATCTCCCCTTCCTGGTGCGAAGATTTTGTCATCGATGGTGCATTGCCAGGCTCCCAGTTATTGGGAAACCCTAGCGCTTTCTGGAAGTCACCACACACCTGGATAGATTTAATGTTGTGTTGCAAGCCGGTCGCTTCCTGTGGAAAGAAGATGCGGAATTGCACCTTGCCGCTGTCTGCATCACCATTGACCTGCCATGCCCCCATCTGCTCTGCCATATATTCCATTATCTTCTCCCTGTTTTTTCTTAGTGCAGTCAGTCAAACATGAAACTCACCTGCATACCGAGTTAGCGGCTATGTTGCCACCAAAAAATCAGTTTGCTTTCCGTCGGGATACGAGCATCAGGATGATAGGCTACGATACGCGGGGTAAAATCGCTGGATGGTCGCTGAGTGGATATCGATCCGCTATACAGATATGCGTTCAGAGCACCGGGTATGGGGGGGCCACATTCCATCACATGCAATATAGCCTCCTCTGCCTCCATTGGCTCTGCATAGAGTTGTACCTGGACCGACTCCGCCGGAATCTCCCCCAAATAGACCTGTACCTCGAAATACCAGCCATCCGCCACCTCGTGAATAGCCAGGTTTCCCCAATGTATTTCTTGCCAGTGATGTTTCAACACAGATTCCCAGTGACGCAGTTCGCACGCCAGTTGTCCTTGCTGTGCGCAGCGGCGTTGATAGGCAGTCGCCGCAGGAAGATACATCGCCTCGACATAATCTTGCACCATGCGATTAGTGCTGTACTGGGGCGCCAGACGCGACATACTGGTACGTATACGTGTGACCCAGTCACGCGGGATACCACTCGCATCACGATGATAAAACATAGGGACGATCTCATTCTCCAGCAGCTGATAAAGCTGCTCTGCGATAACACCATCCCAGTTTTCTTCCGGATGATCTTGTCCATCGCCCAGCGCCCAACCGACATCATCCGCATAGGCCTCGGCCCACCAGCCGTCCAGCACGGAGAGATTCAATCCACCATTAACCAAAACCTTCATACCACTGGTGCCGCACGCTTCCCAGGGACGCTGCGGGGTATTAATCCAGAGATCCACGCCCTGTACCATCTCCTGTGCCAGTGCAATATCGTAGTCTTCCAGAAACAGGGCGTGGTTACGCACCTGCGGGTGTTGTACAAAACGCGCCCACTCCTGAATATAATGCTTGCCCTGTTCATCCTGGGGGTGGGCCTTACCTGCGACAATGATCTGCACTGGGCGCTCGAGGTTAGACAACAAACGGATAAAACGCTGCTGATCATGTAACAACATGTTGGGACGTTTATAGCTAGCAAAGCGTCGTGCAAAACCCAGCGTTAGCACGTTGGGGTCTAATACATCCTGTGCCAGCGAAACAGTCTCCGGATCAGCGCCACGCTGTCCCAACTGTATGGCCAGCCGCACTCGTGCGTGTTTGACCAGATCCGCACGCTCCTCGCCGCGGAATGTCCATAGCGCCTCATCACTCAGTTCCGCAATAGAGTTACTCAGCGCTTCTGGTGTTCCGAGCCAGCGTCCCTTGCCACATGTCCTGGTCCAGACTTGATCGGCCCACAGTGAATCCCACGAAGGCACGTGGATGCCGTTAGTAATGTGGCTAATGGGTACTTCGTTCTCCGGCCACTGGGGATATAGATCGCGAAAGATGTGTCGACTGACCTCGCCATGCAGGCGACTGACACCGTTGGTCATGGCACAGGTGCGCATGGCCAGATAGGCCATATTGAAGGGTTCATGAAGATTGTCAGGATTTTTGCGTCCCAGCGCGATCAGGTCGTCAGCTGCCACGCCTATTCTATCCGCATAAAGCTGACCGTATTTCAACAGTAGCTCAGGTTGAAAGGTGTCGAAACCTGCGGCCACCGGTGTATGGGTGGTAAAGACATTACCCGCACGCGTAGCCCACAGCGCCTCCCAGCAATCGACGTTGTTATTTTCCATAAATCGCTTTGCTCGTTCCAGCGTCACGAACGCGGCATGTCCCTCATTGAGATGACACACATCAATCTCCAGATCCATCGCTTCCAGCGCGCGCCAGCCGCCGATCCCTAGTGCAATCTCCTGTACCAGGCGCAATTCCTGACCGCCGCCATAAAGTTTACTGGTGATGCCACGGTCGCTGGGGCTATTGAGTGGGTCATTACTATCCAGCAGGTATAAACGGACACTGCCCACCTGTGCCTGCCACACACGCAAGCGTACCGGCCGACCGGGAAAATCCAGAGTGACATATAACCATGCGCCGGATTTTGCCTGTACCGGCTGGATCGGCAAACTTGTCGAATCGTTATAGGGATAGATCTCCTGCTGCCAGCCGTCCGCATCCAGTACCTGGCGGAAATATCCCTCCTGATAAAGGAGACCCACGGCGACCACCGGTACCGCAAGATCACTGGCTGCCTTGAGATAGTCACCCGCCAGGACGCCAAGGCCACCGGCATACAGCGGCAAGGCCTTGCCAAGCCCGAACTCCATACTAAAGTACGCGACCCGCTTTAGCGCAGCATTAGCGTGGGCTTCGCCATACCAGCCCGATTGACAGCAGTAATCCTCATGGGTCAACGCCAGGTGTCTAAGACGCTTAACAAATGCTGCATCGTTCGCCAGCTCCTCAAGGCGCTCCTGACTCAGGTTATGTAAAACGACATACGGATTTTCTGTTTGTTCCCATATGAGTGGGTCCATCGCCTTCCACACAGCATCGCCAGCATGGCTCCAGGTCCAGCGCAGATCTGCAGCAAGCAGACTATAGGGCGTGAGCTCGTCTGGTATTTCCCGTGTGAGTAAACCGTGGTTAACCTTCATAATTCAAACCGCTCCCTGCTAATCTTACGTAGCGACACGATATGCACAATCTTCGTCCTTTCACACACTGACGTCAAAAATTATTGCATCGATAAGCACAACATTTGGATGATGTCAAATTTTCAAAAGAACAGGAATCAGTCTAAGGCGCTATCATCAATACCTGAGGTTTTTTCATATTATTGGGAGTCGCTTCGTAAAGCTGTTGCAATATAAGCAGATGGCTAGCGATAGCGATGGCTTCTGAATATGGCATGGTGCTAAACACCGGCATCTCGCGTTGCGGATTAACACTGGTGGTGATGTATTTCGCAATTCCATCTCTGCTTCGCCTGGTAAGAATATTGGCGGGCGTCTGGCTTACTAACTTACCCGTACCCTCTTCACCGTGGCATTCCGCGCAGTGGTGATTAAAAAGGTCCGCGCCTGTTTTCAGGTTGGGGTGATCGTGATCATCACGACTGCTGCAAGCGGTTAACACGGTGATTAGCATCAGCCCAATAAGCTGCGTGATAACCGAGCAAGGAGTCCATCTTTTTATGGTTATTTGTGACATCATTTATCACTAAAACCGCAGTACTAGTTATCTTCCGCATCGTTATCAAGGTGGGCCTTAAGCCCCTGCGCCTCTGCAAATAACTCATCAAGCGTGACAAAAGAGATCATCCCCTGCCCCACCGGTCTGATTTCCGAAGCGAACATCAGCTCTCCACTATTTACATCATCGCTAAGAAACAGCTGTAACTGAACCATTGCCGAGAGGGAACCCACCAGAAAAAACGAAATCATAAACTTACTCACTAATCCACGACGTGACACCACGCACAGGTGGGTAAAGATCCACATGACCGCAACAGTCCCATACATTAACATCGAGGCATATTGAAGAGAGTCGTCGGGTGAAAATATAAATTCGACATGTGCAATGGCAATTTCAACCAGTTCAGATAGCAGCAATATCAAGCTCAACACTGCCAGGTGCTGTAGAAAACGGAACTCATGACTCACCAGGCGGGTGCCCGCCGCCCATAAACCTGTAATCAGCAACAGACCCAGCAGTAGACTGGTCGCCCCCGTCAACCACTCACTTACCTGGAAACTAGACGTCTGCGCCAGATAACCACTCAGCATCAGTGCCGAAAAGATCACCACTGCGAGCAGTGTCAACAACCAGGGATTACGCCCCAGACTGAACAGGTCTAACACCCCAGCCTTAATCACCAGCGGCTCAGCCACAGGGTGGTCTGAAAACATAAAGCGCACATCAGCATGGCCAAAGCGAAACACATCGCCACTGCATAGCGATGCCTCGTTCACCCGCCGTCGGCTAGCACGGTTAACAATACCGTTGATACTGCCACTATCGACCAGCGTCAGTGCGCCCTGTTCATTCAAGTCGATACGTGCCTCACACATAGCAACATAGGCATCACCGAGGATCACATCATTAGTATAGGCCGCGCCAATGGTCGCAGGAAAACGATCAAGGCGTAGCCGCTCCTTCACGCGCCCATTACGGCCCAAAATCTCTGCGAAGATTATTTTTTCCATGCAAACAACTCCACATAACGCCTTGACGTCTCAACCGCCGTGTCAAAAGTCACGCCAGAGAGCACCAGTTCGCTCGCCATACCACGCTGCGAATCACCCAGCATGGCAAGTTTAAACACCGCGTCATAGAGGCCTACCATCTTGCGGTAACGGCGCAAACAAAATGCCGTCTTAAACTGCAGGCCGTTATGGGCCAGGGCATCACTCTGACAACGAAACCCCGTCACTTCGTCGGCATCCCCCCGCAGGCCACCGGGAGTATGGGAAAATTGACTGCCGTACAGATGGGAAAACTGGTAATCATTTAACTCCAGTGACTCCAGAAAAATATGGTGGATATAGGCAGAACCCACCACGTGGCTATTGGAAATAAACAGATAATCTTCTGTACTGCACTGATGATCTGTCTGCCGTGAAGGGCCATCATTATCATCACTGGAACTACCCCAGCAATTAAAAAAGTGAGCGGGCGTTGTCGGTACCTGATAGTTGCCCATATCAACCGTCTGTTGCGTGGCAAACAACTTATCCGCCACATACGCCTGCTGGTGAACTTTCAACTGTTGCGCCACCAACTGCACAAATGAGCCAGGGGGCTGATACCCCTCCGCTACCGTTGCATCGTACAAGCGACGCGCGTACTCCACCGGCACCAAAAAACTCACCTGATTACCAGAGGTCGCCACATTCACCCCTACCACTTCACCAGCGGCATTCACCGCAGGCCCACCGCTCATGCCCGGATTCAAAGAGCCCGTAAAGTGAATCTTCTTATAAAAGGCGTGCTCAAGCAGGCCGTTATAGGTGCCCTCAACAATGGTAATGGCATAATCATGGGGGAAGCCAAAAGAATAAACACGTGTCCCCTGGAGAGACTTACCATCAGAAAAGCGTAGATATTCATTCACCGGCTGCTCGACCTGCGCCACCGCCAGGTCATTCACGACATCGATATTCAGCACCTGCAAGCGATGACTATTCTTATCACGATCAACAAACTCAACACGATACTTCTCGGGGTCATGCACCCACGCGGAAATAACGTGGTAATTGGTCACCAGATAACCATCACCATTCACAAAGAAACCGGTGCCTATCACCGATTTAGCGCCCGAGGCCTCGTCGACAACACGAATTTTCACCGATGCCCCAGCATAACGCTCGAAAATACCAGCGGTATTATCTCCTCCCTCATTTGCCGACACAGAAGCCGCGGACAGAACGACGACTGCAAAAACAGACATCGCAAGTAAAAAACGCAACAACCACTTCTCCATCAATATCATTTTCATCTACTAACCATAACCCCTTAATAACCCTGCTGGCTTAATATGCTTTGGCGTAACTCGCACTGTCCATATCCACCACTTCAACCGTTATC